>JAFGEK010000051.1 GCA_016931625.1 Deltaproteobacteria bacterium
TCCATGACAAACTACTACACCTTGCCCATGTTGATCGCGGACATTTACCCGTGCTTATACTGCGGACATATACCGTATCAGTAACATTGCAAATCTGTTTCTTGTGCCTTAGCAATATTTGCGATAATATTCTTTTTGATAAGGTAATTACATGGCATATAGCTTTTGTTTTTATTGCTAAACCTAAATTATTGTTGGCAGCTTATGGCCGAAATCAAAGCTACAGCGGTTTGCTTTATCAAACAAAAGCTACGCGATTTGGGAGGCGATGCTGAAAGTGCTTTCATTAAAACGCTTCCGGTGAAAGCGGCTGAAATCTATAAAACCGTGCTACCCTTATCATGGATCCCCACGGATATCGCGGCAATAATATATAAGCAAGGAGCCAAGACACTCTATCCCGGCAATCATAACGATTGTTTACGTCAACTCGGCTTCGAGTCGTGTCGCGTCAGCTATACTGGTATCTATCGATTATTAATAAGAATTAGCACTATTCCATTTCTGTTGGAGCAGGCAGCACGGATCTGGAGTAATCATTACAATAAAGGTCAGGTAGTGGCGCAACGTCTTAGTGCGAAAACAGCGGTATTTATTGTGCGTGATTATCCGGATCTCAATGATACATTGGCAGAGGTAATATCAGGATATATCTGTGCGCTATGTGAGCTCAGCGGCGAGAAAGATCCATACGTTAAGCGCGAAAACACTCCTTCAGAATGGCGTTGGATGGTAAATTGGAGTTGAGCTGCAGAAACATACAGACAAAGGGTGGCTAGCTAAACGATAGCATTACCACGGTTAGTATAATGAGTATGTAATAACTCATAACTCTTCTTGCTGCACGGCCCATCGACTAAAAACTCACGATAGATTTGTGCAATGTAGGGATTTTCGTGCGATTTACCAATGCTCAAGCCTTCGTCTTCACTATATATAGCTTTAGCGCGTGCTGCCCGAATTTCAGGAGAAGTTAAATTCGACAGTCTGCGCAAAGATTTTGAAAAGAAACTCGGCGGCGAAAAAGAAGTGACCTTCAATCTAGAAAGAGGACATCGTACTTCGCTGAAAGGTGACGAATTCGAGGCAAAGTTGCGCGCGGCGTTTGGCCAAAAGAAGTGGAAGACGATTTCTGAGACTGAGAAGGCAAAGATCCGCAAGGGGCTCATCAAAGAAGAAGATCCAAACAAACTGCGTGAGTTGTTGTCGCCCTATGACTTAGAAGAAACTAAACTTGATGGTCTACTACAATGGGAGTCTGGGGATGGGTATCTCGGTTACTCACTAAAAGCGATTCAGAAATTACTGCCCTATCTGTACGAGGGAAAGAATGAATATGAAGCTATCTTGTGCGCATATCCAAATCGAGGCGTAAGTGATCGTTTTAATGTTCTGCCAGCGCTACTTTCTAAAGCCCTGCCACCAGAGCTGAAGGATGGCGAAAAGGCGGTGATGAGTTGCCGGGGAGGATTGACGGCAGAGCTTCGCCGTCAGCTAGCTCTTAACGATATCCTGCCGCCTTTGATCAACGCTGATGGCAAAATAATTGTATCTGGAAAGCAAGACGACGATGGCAATCCCCTAAAATCTCGTGACGATCACCGGCACCATGCCATTGATGCGGTGGTGATTGCCCTTTCGTCGCGCGCATTTTTAAAGCGATACCAAGACTATTGGAAAACGCGCGACACTAAAAACACAAAGCCGACGTTTATGGAACCATGGCCGAAGTTCGCCGATGACGTGAAGATGGTCACGTCACAAATTAATGTATCGCATCGTGTGTGCAAGAAGATTAACGGTGCTCTGCATCAAGAGACGTTCTATGGGCCTGTTAAAGATAACAAAGGGAAGCTGGTGGTGGGTAAATGTGCGTTTCGCAAACCTTTAGAAAAAATGGAGAAAGGAGAGCCTCTGGAGGAAATTATTGACCTGGGCATTCGCGAGCTTGCTAAAGAACGTGCCAAAGCATGCGGTTGGGACGGTGATCCCAAAAGCCCTCTACCCAAAGGTGCCTTTGACATTGATAAACCATTATTACAAAAGTCCGGTGTTTCGGTGAAAAAGGCTCGCGTGCAAGTTTCTATGAACAACCCCCACAAGCTAAAACATCGATACGCCAAGCTCGGCAATAATCACCACATGGTATTTGTGGCACAGGGCGATAGCGCGAAAGGTACGCTGCAAACAAAGGTTGTCACGGTGCCGATGATTGAAGCGATTGCTAGAATTCACAAAGGTGATAATCGGTATGCACCGGTTAATAGACAGGATGAGAATGGCACGTTCCTGATGTCGCTTTGTCGCAAAGAATCGCTACTTGCGACTAATCCTGTCACTGGCGAAGAGACTTTGTGTGTGGTGCAAAAGTTTGCACAAGATTTCGATGTTTGCATCCGCGATGCGCGTGATTCCAGAGAAGCGACTTTGGCCGCAAAAACACCGTTTAAACGAGTGTCATCCATAAAGTCATGGGAACAACTCGATGTAAGGAAAGTGCAAGTAGATCCCCTCGGCCGTGTCTCAAAAGCCAACGACTGAGAGATCGTTTTCTAGTGAAAAGACTCTAGGGACGATCATGAAAAGAACCATCGAAGTTTCGACGAAAGGAATGTCACTACGAGTGCATGACAAGTGCATTGAAGTTCGCTTCAACAACGATCTGTGTTGTCGTGTTCACCCAGAAGACCTCAACCTTGTTGTTTTAGGCTCTAATGGTGTCTCTGTCTCTGCCGGCGCGCTCAATGCCTTGGCTACGGCGGGCGTCGGCATGTTGTCGGTAGACGACAAGTCGCAACCCAACGGTCTCTTTTTACCATTTTGGAGTAACTCTACACATGCTGAGCGCTACCGCATGCTGGCGGCTACGCCAGAGCCTGTTGCCAAACAACTGTGGGCCAAGATTGTGGCGCAGAAAATACTGAATCAATCTCTCGTGTTATCTGGTGAAGCCGAGCAACGTTTTTTGCGCAGACTGAGTGGGGAAGTAAAAACTGGTGATGCGACCAATCTTGAATCACAAGCTGCCCAATATTATTGGCCGAGAGCCTTTGCCAAACATATAAAAGAGCCGTTTCGTCGTAAACCCGATGGCGCGCCGCCCAATGGATTACTGAACTATGGATATGCGATACTGCGGGCAGCGATGGCACGCGCCATCTGTATTGCTGGTATGCAGCCTTCACTGGGCATTCATCATCGAAACAAGTATGCGAGATTTTGTTTGGCTGATGATTTGATGGAGCCCTTTCGACCCTATGTAGATCGTATCGTTCTCGGATTATTGGCAGACAACAAGAGTGAGATGGATAAAGAGGCCAAACAGCGACTGCTGCATGTGCTTTCAAAGGATGTGTTTTGTGGCAAAGAGCACTTTTTGCTGAGCTATATGATTGAGAAGACAGCGAGCTCGTTTGCTGATTGCATCGCCCAGAAATACAAAGACAAAATCAGCGCCAAACAGGCAGCTAGCCATTTGCTGTTGCCTCGTGGATGACTAAAATGTCATTGAGTGGGTACAGAGCTATGTGGGTTTTAGTGATGTTTGACCTGCCGGTAAAGAGCAAACAGCAGCGGAAACGCGCAACTAAATTTCGTCAGTACTTGAAACAGGATGGTTTTAATATGTTGCAATTTTCTGTATATTCTCGGCCAAGTCCGAGCGAAGAAAATGCTATTGTACACTGCAACCGAGTGAAAGCAGAGATGCCTACTGATGGTCAGGTACGAATTTTGCGATTTACAGACAAACAATACGCTCGCATGGAGTGCTTTTTCTCGCGAAAACCGAAAGATCATGAACGGATACCAGAGCAGATCGAGCTTTTTTGAGATAATAAAAGGTGCGGAAACATCAATTATTTCAGATGTTTCCGCAATAGGCAGTGTAACAGATCAGAGCCTGAAGGCAATTCACAACCAGTGCATTCTCCAGCGTGACCACTGTACATGGCCAGGGTAACTATTGTAGCTTCAAAGAGCAGTTTGCCATTAGCTTTATCCTTCAAAATTACTAAGGTCTCCAACAACGGATCAGGGGTAGACGGCAACCGCCAAAACATATCCTTCTTATCGAGACGAATGATCTCGGTTAGTTGCACATCGAGAAGATAGTCAGCTTTAGCAGTACCATCACATCCTTTTGTAACAGTGGAGAAAAGTTGGGCTGCCTGCAGCTTTTCATGCAAAGCTTTACAAAGTAAAGACACTTCTTGATCACCGCTTGCCGACCATACTTTCAAAGCAAGTGAACGCTGTGGGTTTAACACCGCCACCGCGTTTTTTGGTGGTATCGAAAAACGCACCCAACCACGAGCCGGATTGTAATTTCTATTTGGCGTGCTGCAAGCAATGAGCGTTACCGAAATAATGACACATAAGACCAGTAAGTTGCTGATCATGACCCGTTGGCCGAAAACAATCATGATAATTCACATACCCCCGATTATTTTTTATTTCGATAAAACAATACAATACTTAAACAATGGTATTCATTATCTGAACTCTGCTTGACCGCTTTATCAACAATTTCTAGCTGTTGTTGTTTTTCTGTTAGCCAACGAGTAACCGTTTCACCTAATTCATCACGCTCTTTTTGTTTGGTGGCGGTAAAAACTTTAACTCCATCGAACATTATGTGCCTCGTCTTGGTTTATTTCGATTTTTAAAGGTTACTTATCTCATTATCTATTAAAGCTTGCATAATTGGCAGCGGTAGTAAACCGATAAGCTGTATACCATTTAGATAAATTGCCGGTGTACCCTGAATATCAATCTGTTGCCCTAGTGCTGCCATTTTTTCTAATAAATGACCAGGGCGATCTGAAGCTAGACATTTGCTAAATTTGTCCGTATCAATGGCGACTTCATTTGCGTAGCGTTGCAGATCATCTGCGCCCAAAGCACGTGAGTTTGCAAAAAGCAGATCGTGGTATTGCCAAAATTTACCCTGTTCATTTGCACACAACGCGGCTTTGGCAGCTTCGTATGCTGCATGATGTTGTTTTAGTGGAAAATTGCGAAATTCTATACGTAGGTCGTTTGGATATAATTCACTAAGTTTTTTTAAAATTACTGAGGCACGAGCGCAATACGGACATTGAAAGTCACTAAATTCAACAATGACCACCTTGGCATTTCTTGACCCCCACGATGGTCCTTCACCTGCATTAAATTTTATGCGAGGTAATTCGTTAATCGGTAAATTGTATTTAATTTCAACAGATTCACGTAACTGATCAATAAATGCTCTTTCGGCTTCTCGCGCTCTTTGTGCAGTTAATTCAGCACGAATTTGTGAACCCGCCGTTTCAAAATCTATACCGATTTGATCAGCGTTTTGATCGTAGAATTCTTGTATCTCTTCATCGCTAGGTTTTTCAATGTTGGCAAAAATTTCTTGCTCGCGTAGCGCTTCAACACTGATTTTGCGCCTTTGTGCTTCTTGTGCCAGTAATTTCTTACTAATCGCATCTTCAAAACCTAGCCAAAGCAAATGTAAACGTCTTTGTTCGCTTTCGTTATGTAGCTCACTTAGCTTGGCAATAATTTGAGGGTCTAAATCTTTTTCATAAACAACAGTATTATTAATGCTGCCAAGCTGCTGAAGTTTTTGTTCCTTAATACTTGTTTTAGAATGAGGAGCAACAGGTGCTATCACTACCGGCGGAACGTTTGACGTGGTCGCCGCGTTGCCGCATCCAAATAAACTTAAAAAGTAGAGAAAGAATATAATAGGTTTTCGCATTAAAAAGGCACCTTAGCGCGTCAATGCAATATACGCCATAACTTCTTAGGGGGTGTCCCTAATTGAGATTTGCGAAAATTACCTTTGCCGACGAACTCACGCAATTGCTCTAATAGATTCTGTGCTATTTTTGGCATATTATCCGCAAGATTATCTTTTTCTTTAGGATCTTTAAGCAAATCAAAAACATGCACTGTCTCATGAACAAAATTTACTGAGGGCAAATTTGAACGTTTCGAAATTTCACGATCAAACCATTTTGCATCAGCTGGTATTTGCCAAATTACTTTATAATGTCCATCAGTAATCGCCTGACGATGAATACCAAACTCGTTATATTCAGATATGATGGTTTTTTGTATTACAGGTTCTTGAAGTAAAGAATGACCAGTTAAGCCTTTTGCAGATGCTTGCGCCAGATCTACAATAGTAGCGGTCACATCCAAAGATTGAGTGAGTCGATCGTCTGTACCTTTGGTGAATCTTGGTCCGTGTATTATAAGTGGAATGCGAATGACTTCATCCCAAAAATGATGTGCATGTAAATAAAAACCATGCTCACCAAAACCTTCACCATGATCTGCACTAATAAATAATGTTGTATTATCATATACTCCCATCTTTTTAAGGTTTGTTATTAATTTTCCAATTGCATTATCAGCAAATTTAATACCAGCATCATAAATAGCTTGCATTGAGAAACGTTCATCTTCGGGATAATTATTATTCACCTCCCAAAAAGCAGTACGTCTAATTTTGCCACTAAAATTACCTAAAAATAATTTTTCTAAATTTGGCGGTGCATTATAGGGATCGTGGGGATCGACTAAAAAGATGAAAACGAATTCACGCTGCGCTTTTGATTTTTGCAAATGTTCAATTGCTCTATCGACAATAAACATACCTCTAGGCAGACCATTATAAGTTTTACCACGTAACTTTTTAGTATATGTATTAGTAGGATCCTCAAAAATATCAAAACCACGTTGTAATTGCGCCGGAGAACCACCATTGCTATTAGCGCTAAAACCGCTAGTGGCAAAACCCACTTTTCGTAACCTTTGCGCTAGCGTCTCAATGCCTTTAGGTAATGTACTTGAACTAGTTTCAGTTTGATGTCGTGAAGCATTTATGCCGGTTAAAAAACTTGTTGTCGATGGGCGTGTCCACGGAGCATTGGCATAAACTTGCGTATATAACTTACCTTGCTTAGCTAACGTATCAATATTAGGACTAGTTGGTCGTTTATATCCATATGCACTTAGATGATCTGGCCGTGTGGCATCAATTAATAACAAAATTATCAATTCACGCTGATTGTTGGCTTTAACTAAATTTACTGCCGTAGTGGCGGTTATAATTGAAATTGTTGTGGTATATAAAAGTAGTTTTAAAACGTAAGAATTCATAATCTTAACACCACACATTAAAAAACCTAATCCGTCAAAAAAAACGACAATAATTTTTAAAACTCTCGGCGGCAAAGTAGACCTCCATAAATACCAATGCTATCAATTATCGTTATGAATTGTATAATATTTGCCATGCACCTTGTGTTAGCAACCTCAAATCCAACACCAGTATCTTATAAAGAACCTCAAAAACAAGAACTCTTAGCGGATGCTTCACAGAATTTAAAAATAATTAAGCAAGCTAATAACTTGATAATTAAAAACCAATTTGTTGAAGCCCTAACTTTAATTGATCAAATCGATACACCCGCTGCCGCATTACTACGTGCTCGTGCTTGGCGCACTCTTGGTGACGTGCTCAAAGCGGAGCAAGAATTACCCAAAGCTGCAATTATTCCAGAACTTGAACCTCTAGTAGCTATTGAAAAAAGTCTCTTGGCATTATTGCGAGACGATGTGCAAGAAGCAATAAATACTCTGGCGCCGCTAATGCAAAAAAACGACCCGTTAGTTTTAAGTGCCATCTTTCCCGTAGCAAAAGCACTGGCGATAAAAATGCCCTCCGAATTTTTAAAATATTTTGAAAAATTCGATAGCTTGCGCAGTCATGATGACCCCGATTTTCGTAGTCGCCTTTTAGGATTAAAAATTACTGCCTTACAAAAACTTGGTAACGTTAATGAAGCATTAGCCACTGAAAAACTACGCTATATTCAAGAGCCTGTATCACAACTAACACCAAAACTACTTTCTGAAAATATCAAATTAAGTACCGACGAATTATTAACGAGAATAGATATACTGCTGGCGGCAAATCGTAATAAGCGTGTAGTCAGCGAAATTAGTACTCTTAATGATAGCGCTCTTAATGAAAAACAACTATGCATTAAAAATTTTGCTCTCGGATTATCTCTGCGCAAACTTCGCAAATACTCTCGTAGTGAATCAGCCTTTAAACTAGCAGTTAAATCATGTCATAACGATGCTGAGTTCCTTAGACGTTCGCGTTATCTCCTTGCTAAAGTAGTTTCGATTCGCGATGGCTTGCGTTCCCTGTCTATCATTGATGATTTTGCAAAACTTTACCCTAATCATTCTATGACTGATGATGTGCTATTTTGGGCTGGAGATATTCTTTCGCGTAAAGGTCATCTAGAAAAAGCAACTACTTATTATAAACGTATTAATAATTTAAAATTTAAAGATGATTATTGTCTTGAAGCGCGATGGCGTTTGGCATGGATGAATTATCGCCAAAATTACTTAGACAAAGCAAAAAATGCCCTAAACAATATGCTAGCCAGTGATTGCAGTATGACTCCTCAAGATACTGCGCGTGGATATTATTGGCTTGGGCGTATTGCTGAAAAACAAAATAATTTATCGCAAGCTCTCAACGCTTATCAAAGTGCTTTTAATGCTGAGGCTATGGGTTATTATGCTCAAATTGCTCTGAACCGCATCATCGCTTTAGATGACAAAATGGCAATCAAACTGACACACATCTCACTACCACAACCATCTTCTACTAACAATAATCTAGTTGACCCTGCTTGTGCATTATACATCGACCATCAATCTAAATTTACTCGTATTGAGCCCTTATTGGCACTTGGTCTTACCAATGATGCTCAAATTATATTACGCACAATAAACTTGCCCGAAATGAAAATTGTTTCATCTACGCATGCTGCTGCGTTAGGGGTTTCCTCAAAGCAAGGAACCTATCATGAAGATAACCGCCAAACTTCAACACCAACTTGTGAACGCGATTTACGTTTGTATTTAGCACTACTATTTGATCATGCTGGTGCTTATCAAGAAGCACATTGGCGGCTACGCACCGAGTTTGCCGATGATTTAAGCCGGTGGCCAAACTCTGAAACCATCGCGATTTGGCGAGCCGCATATCCCTTAGCTTGGCATGAAGAAATCGCTGCTGCTGAATCCTTGAATAATATACCAACTATGTTGTTACAAGCTTTAGCACGTGAAGAAAGTGCTTTTGATGAACAGGTTGTCAGTTGGGCTGGTGCCTATGGCCTTACCCAATTATTATTATCAACCGCGCGTGATGCGGGTAGATTGCTAAAACCACCGCTTAAAATTCAACATGTTGAAGAATTGCTAGACGCTAATTTGAACACCAAACTTGGCGGCGCCTTTTTAGCTTCATTGATTAAACATTATCATGGATGTTTAGCTTTAGCGCTTTGTGCCTACAATGCTGGCAATCGCGCCGCTAAAAGTTGGTGGAAACGTTTTGGCACCGAAGGCCTTGATGTGCTGGTTGAAGAAATATCTATTCAAGAGACTCGCGGCTATGTTAAACGAGTGCTTCGTTCTTATGGCGTCTATCTTTGGTTATATAAAAACCAAATGCCTAATATTAAATTGAAAATAAGTAGCCCCTAGTTATTAAGTCACTATGTCATTAAACGCAAACCCCCTAACAATTTATCCATATTGCTACGGGTGCGTTCACTAACAACTGCTAAAATACGTTGTTTTAGTTCTGGTGTTATACTTAATATAGTTTCAAAAGCATTACGCGAAAGTTCGAGTACTTCGAGTTTACCTTTAGCTATTACCGAAGCAGTACGGGCAATACCTCGTAATGCTGCTATTTCACCAAACAACGTGCCTGGCCCAAGTGATGACAATACAACTTTTTGTTCACCGCTACCGGTAAATACCTCTCCTTCACCATCTTTTATTAAATAAATTTGATCGCTATGCGCTCCTTCTTTAACTACCAATTCGCCATCATGAAAAACTCGCGGGACAAAATGCTCGACTATTGAACGCCGTTGTTCATTATCAAGTAATCCAAAAACTGGCGATTTTGCTAACACAGTTTCAACTATTCTTTCTTTATAAAAATCTAATAAAATTCCACTAGCCTTCGCATGTCCAGCAGTGATGTTGTTATATAGTTGTCGATCAATCTCGAAAACTTCTGTGGGCGCAATAGCTTCAACGGTAGCGCTACGTGCTGATCCAGTAAAAAATGCATTCTCACCAAAAAAATCACCTGCCATAAGTGAAGACAAATAAACTCGCTGCTTATCTGGGGTAGTAGCATAAACTAACACGCGCCCACGTGCGATAAGAAACATTGTACGGCCACCATCACCTTGCTTAACAATGGCTTCACCTTCAGAAAACGTAAGCAACGGCGCCGTACCTGCAAGTTCGGCAAAGCTGGTTCCATCAAGTTCAGCTAATAATGGTGTTGATTGCCCGGAATCATTTGCTGGAGTCGGCGCATAGATTAATAATTCAGAAAGCAAATCTGCCATAGGCCCGCCAACCGCTAAGGCATTTGCCATAGTGTGGCTTTTTTGTTGACCTGCATTATTAGGAATCGCTGCAATAATTGGCGCCATGGCGGCCGCTTCAACCTGGGTTGCTAACGCTAACATATAACGACAACATAATAATGATTGTGCTAATAAACCTCGTTCAGCAAATTTAATAGCTGTTATGCGATAGCAAAGCATGGCAGAAGCAACATCGCCTTCATTAGCACACTGTTTAGCTAAATTAAGCAGTACCCATAGACTTGGTCGTTGTTTAAATCTTTCACTTAGTATTTGAATATCTTTGCTCCACTCATGTGGTGCCTGCAATGATTCTTTCAATGAAATATTTTTTAACTTGGACTCATCGCCCGATGGCTGATTAGATGAGTCTTGCCTGATATTAACAATCGTATCTCTTGTTATTTTTTCACCATCCTTACTTAAAACATCTGGATGCGATGACATAAAATTTTGCAAATCATAAAGACTTGCTTGCGGATACTGTTTAACTAAATAAGCATGGATCTGCTGACCAAATTCTCGGGCGCTAGAATATCGTTGCCCTGGCTCTTTTGCTAATGCTCCCATTACTAGAGCGTCAATGCTTGCCGGCAATTTAGAGTTACGTTTTGATGGAGGGTCAATTTTTGCAGCTAAGATACGATCGAATATACCCGCATTAACATCAGCTGCATATAATGCCCCACCAACTAAAGCTTCCCACAGCACAACCCCAGCTGAAAAAATATCACTGCGACAATCAATTGCTTTTCCACGTAAATGCTCGGGTGCCATATATGCCGCTTTACCCATAACCATGCCTGGGCTTGTCTGGGTAACTCGGCCCCGCATTTTTGCAACCCCAAAGTCGCCAAGTTTTACTGTACCATCATTAGAAATAAAAACATTGTGCGGGCTTACATCACGATGAACTAAATTTAGTCGTTCATTATCTCGACCGCGTTTATTATGAGCATAATCAAGTGCTTTTAAAACTTCAGCGATAATTAGCAGCGCTAGCGGAGGATCAAGACCAACTTTTGCGATTCCATCTAAATGACATAGTTGCTCTAAATTACAGCCTTCAATATATTCCATTGCTAAGTAATAAGCGCCTTGATACTCACCAAAATCAAAAACCTGTACGATATTTGGATGCGACAACGAAATTGAAACACGACCTTCTTCAATAAACATTGAAGCAAACGTGTCATCAATAGATAAATCAGAACGTACTCTTTTAATTACTAATTCTTTTTCAAAACCATCAAGACTCGATGAACGGGCCAGAAATATCTCAGCCATTCCTCCGACACTAATGCGTCTAATTAGCTCATAACGCCCAAAATGTTGCATAATATATTCAAGCAAATAAAGTTATACACCTATATCAAGCTTTAGCCTTGCTACGGGTGCGACGTTTAGTAGCCCTTACTTCCTGGTTTCTATACTCTTGATCAACTTTATCTGCAGCAGGAGAACGCAACGATGTTAAACGACCGTCTTTGTCCTCCCAAAGGTTAATAATAATGGCTACATCTTGCAAAGACATTACTCCACCAAGATGTGGGAATTCTATTAAAAAACGTTTCTCATAGAATTCACGAACTCTATCACTAACAAAAAACCTTAATAATCTTTCACGGTTCTCAGCATCAACAGCAGTAAAAACAATGCCCATACCTGGTTCATCGCCTTCATCTTCGTTAAGACGATGCACCACTTCACCACGAGCACTGAGAATGTCGCCATCATCAAGCGACATTTCAAGATTAATAGGGCAACCTACTGGCAGCAAATATTCAGATTGAATAAATGTACCGCCGATTGAGAGATCGCGTGTTTTAGCGTATCCCTCAAAACGAACCTCTCTACCAAAGCGCACCTCGTCAAGCCATAAACGAGTTGGAAGTTCAATTTCAATGCGCTCATGCTCATAAGGTAAAATATTGTCCATGTAATTTCTTTATATCTGTACTGAGTAATAGTCGAGACAACATTTTTACTATTTATCATTTTCAACATTATACCAATAAAAAACACTAGTTAGACGGAATATACCGCGATCATTTCACTATGATGCTCATAAAAATGCATGAGATATTTGACCATACACCTCAGCCTAGGCTATCCCATAGCATATGGATCGAGGCGAATTTCAAAATGAGTTTTCCCGTCTTGAACGTTGGTTTCAAAACGAACGGCCAAATAATGGGTGTATCAATTCAACTAACATCCAAGCCTCGACTTTATGCATGTTTTCTGACGGGCTGGAGAATTGCTATCGCTGCACCCATTGTCAAAATTGTATTAATTGCAGCAATCTCTCCCATTGTGATTCATGTATATCATGCCACAGTTGTGCATATTTAATTGATTCGCAATACTGTACCCAAAGTGCTTATCTTACTCGCTGTATTTCTTGCTCTGAATGTAATTACTGTTTTGGATGTGTTGGCTTATCTAAAAAAGACTTTCATATTCTTAACTTTAAATATTCACGTAAGGAGTATTTTGCAATTATTGCCAAACTGAAAAAAGAACTTGGCTTGCCAAAATAAAATCGCTAACCCCGATTGTATACAAAGTAGATTTTATAAATAATTTATGCGATATGCTTGGCACAAATTGGAGTTTTACCTATGGCCCAACTTGACGTGCTTCTAAGCGAGCTCGCCAATTTTGATGCTCAAAATGACCTTGAAGGTCTTCGTCGCATTCGCGAGCAGATTGTCGCTGAACATCCGCAATCAGTTGAAGCTGCTGAGGCTCTTTATAAAATCGGACTTGATTTGTTGTTTCGCGAACGAAATTTAAGCGAAGCTATGGAAAATTTTGAAGAAGCTGCAAAACGCAAGGTAGCCTTTTGGTCAGATGCAGCTCGCACAAGTTTTGGGTTATGCTTATTTCATCAACGTCGCCCTCAAAAAGCACTGCTCGAACTTCGCAAAGTGGCTTATCAAGAAAATCCTTCATCACATACAGTAACGGCTCTTTCATTTATTGAAGTTATTCACGAATCTGATGGCAAAACCGACGAAGCCAAACGCACCCGTAAAGACCGTATCACCCAATTAGAAAAATTGGCTTACCAAACTGAAAATACACAGGCAGCAGAACGCGGATATTATTTATACATGCTCGGTCTAGCTTATCGTGACCAAGGCAGTGACGAGATAGCAATACAGACACTTCAAGAAGCTAAAGCGATCGGCCAAGAAGCACTTGGGGATGAACTCTACCGCTCAATTACTGAGGCGCTGCAATAAAAGGTGACCTTAGTTCGTAATAATTATTGCCCACTTAGGAAGCTTTTATGGGCTTTTATAATTTCAACAAGCCTGTAGTTGGAGGTCGTTTTTTCGGACGTTCTGCCGCTTTACGCACCATAAATGATGGTTTTAGTATGGGGCGTAGTTATGCTATTGGCGGTGGTTCTAAAATCGGTCGTACTTCAATACTGGCTCAGTTACATCAATTATTACGTGAACAGCTCATAACCAACAAAAAGCAAACCAGACAAACACCAATCTACATAGATATGGTAAATGTTCCGCATAAAATCGCACTTGTCACTGTAAAGTATTACTGGGAGGCACTAATACGAGGAGCTCGTAGCGCTACGGTAGATAGTGGTGGATTACCGCCAATGCCTGAAAATCCTCTTCTGCAGAAAAGATGTCCAGAACCCTGGAAAACCTTGCGCGAGCAAATTAATCAACTTGAAAAACTTACGGTCGGCACCAGTGCTTGGAGTCATTATGTCTGGCTGATCGATAATGCCGATTTGTTATTTGAGCCCGTCCACGAAGAAGAAGCTGTATTTATTCGTGAGCTAATGACTAACGAAATCTCTCATGATCATACCTCAGTAGTATTAGCGGGTGGGCGGATGTTAAAAGAATCATTTACTGATATTGATTCGCCATTTAAAGCTGCCAGACAATACAATTTAGGATTATTTAATGAGCAAGAGTGCCGCAATTTATGCCGTGCTGGAATTCCACAACTTGAACCACAGATTATTGAACAACTTTTTGCTTTAACAGGTGGACATCCTTATGCCTTACAACGCCTACTTGCAGTACTTGAAATGCAATATCCACCTTATAATATTGAACTTGCCGTAACCCAGGCAGAAAATGATCTTACAAATTTATGGCAATCTGTTTGGGATGAAATCGATTTCGGTCGCGATCTTAATTATAGTGGTACTTACGCTGCGCCTGAGCATTTACTCATGCAGCTACTTATTGAAACCAATTCACCAATTGAGCTACGCAACGCAGAACGCGAGTTAGGGCTTAAACCACTACGTGAAGTAGCTGATCTTTTTGAGTATTTAGGCATAGTCCAAAGAGGCATACTCGGAGATGCACGCATGGTAAATGCTAATGTAACATTGTGGAATACATGGTATCGTCAACGTGTTAGAGAGTAGAGCATTAAAGGCAATCTTTGGGTATAATAGAATTATAATTAAATCCCTTGAACGTTACAGGGCACAAAATATGCCGGCTAGCGAAAAGCTACACATTCTGCTTGTAGATGATGAGCTTGAATACTTAGAAATTACTGCTCGCGCTCTTCATCGACATGGTCTAGATGTAAAAACTGCTGCAGATGGAGCTCGTGCACTCGAACTCGTTAGGCATAATAATTTTGATACCATAATTTTAGATGAACGAATGCCAGGTTTAAACGGTTCTGAAGTATTTCAATTAATTAAACAACAAAATCCCGATATACCTGTTATTATACTTACAGGTCATGGTACAATAAAACAGGCTTTTGAAATATCGCGTATGGGCGTCTTTGAATATCTTACTAAACCATGTGATATCAATAAGTTAGTTAAAGTAATCCATAGAGCCTGCTCTGATAGTAAAAATGAAATAGCAATTGAAAACATCAAAGTACTTTTAGTTGATGATAATCAAGAATTCGTTTCCTCATTAGACAGAGTTTTATCACATCGTGGCTTTAAGGTGTCTTCCTCTACAAATGCTACTGCGGCATTAGAGTTACTTGCAGAACAACATTTCGATGTCGCCATTCTTGATTTGGTTATGCCTGAAATTGGCGGCCTTGAATTGTTAAAACAAATAAAACAACAATATCAACACATTGAGGTAATAATGTTAACCGGCCATCCCTCAGTACAACAGGCAATAACCGGTATGGATGATGGGGCTTTTGATTTTATGGTAAAACCCCCGGCGATAGAAACCCTCATCATTCAAGTTCGCAAAGCTGCTACTTCGGCAAATGCTAAATTACAAACGTTGATGAAGCTTCAAAATAAATAGAGCTTTTTTCAACAGATCTTTCAACTACCAATCCAAAAAAATAACCCTAATCTGAATCTTGACTTTTTATAGATTCATAGGCAAATATGATGTGAAAGATGTAACAACGTGATAATTGTAACAAATCGAAATCAACTAGTTAAAGCATCAAACAAATCCATTGGGCGCCTTTGTCAGTATCGTCGCAGTTTGCATAGTCTCTTAAACAGCCGACCTTTTGTGTATTCACATGAATTGGCTGCTGAGGCTTCAGTTAGCGCAGTACAAGTACGTCGTGACCTTATGGCAATTGGCTATTCTGGTAGCCCCAATCGCGGTTATGACATTGCTGAACTGCTAAAAAGTATTAACGACCTACTCGACGCTCATAAATCTCAAGGTGTTGCCTTGGTTGGTGTGGGTAACCTCGGTCGTGCCATTATTGCTTATGTTGAACGTCAACGCCCATATCTCTATATCGCAGCAGCTTTTGATACCGATCGCGATAAAATAGGGCGAGTTATTCATGGCTGTCGCACCTATCACTTGCAAGATTTACCCCAAGTGATGCGTGAACAATATTTGCCAGTTGGTATCGTCGCAGTACCAGCTAGCAATGCTCAAAATGTTGCACAAAAACTAATCGATGCTGGTGTACGTGGCATTCTGAATTTCGCACCAATCATATTGCGCATACCAAATCATATTTATATTGAAAATCTCGATTGGACAGTTGCGCTAGCCAAGGCGGTGTACTTCACCCGAAATGATGAAAATACTGCAACCACTTAATCATAAAAACTAAAATAGCTTAAGTGTAAAAGGAGAATAAATGTCAGAAACAACGACCAAATTCATAAACACTAAATCAGTAGCGGCGTTGCGGCCAGAATTGGCTGTAATTTTGCAGCGTCATGCCAATGCAAGGCGTGAACATTTGATTCCGATTTTGCAAGACGTGCAAGAAGCCGAAGGTTATCTTTCACAAGATGCTATTGTTGCAATCGCCAAACATTTAAAACTGCCCGCCAGCAAAGTCTTTGGGGTTGCCACATTTTATAATCAGTTTCGTTTTCAAGCACATGGTCGCTTTCATATTCAAGTGTGCCGTGGCACTGCTTGTCACGTAAAAGGTTCAGCATCAGTATTGGCTGCCCTCTGTCGTGTTCTAAAAATAACACCAGGCCAAACCTCTAGAGACGGTCTATTCAGCCTCGAAGTAGTAGCCTGTATTGGCGCTTGTGGTTTAGCGCCAGTAATAAGCGTTAACGGCGAGTTTCACGCTGGCGTAGCCCCCGACAAAGTAGCTAGCATCGTGCAAAGCTATCGCAGAAAGATTGCTTGAAAAATGAGTGAAGCCGTTAGTAGTTTTAATACAGATGATATAAAAATTTTAGCTAAGTGTTGCGAACGCTGCTGGCATAGTCCCGAGCGTCCCTGCCCAGATTTGATCAATTGCCTAACATCTGGACCTACCTGTCACAACGACCCTGCATGTAATGAGCGCGCTCAATCTCGAACAAAAACTGCACGACGTGAAAAACTTGATCGTCCAGTAATTTTTATTGGTACCGGCACCTGCGGTTTAGGAGCAGGAGCAGGAAAAACTTTAGCAGCCATTCGTGAGCATGTGCAAAAGCAAAACCTCGATGTTGATATCGTTGAGGTCGGCTGTATCGGTTTATGCACTGCCGAACCAATGGTAGATATTCAATTACCTGGTCGCACCCGCGTTAGCTTTGCTAAAATTACTAGCGATAAAGTTCCTGCTTTAATCGATACGGTATTAGCTAATAAAATTGTGTTCGAAGATTTAGTAGCGCAATTTCGTGATGAAAAACTAACTCCGTACGAAGGAGTTATTTTTCAAGACCAACATCCCTTTTTTGCGCAACAAACCCGCTGCGTATTAGTTAATTGCGGTATTATCGATCCTAACAATATTGATGAATATATTGCTCGTGGTGGTTTTTGCGCGCTCGCCATGGCGCTACGTAAACAAACCCCCGAAGATATTCGCAATACTGTATTTGATAGTGGTTTACGAGGCCGTGGTGGTGGTGGTTTTCCTACGGGTCAAAAATGGAAACTTGCCGCCCAAGAAAATAGCGATCAAAAATATCTTGTATGTAATGCCGATGAAGGTGACCCTGGTGCTTTTATGAATCGCGCTGAAATCGAAGGTGACCCATACCGTTTGCTTGAAGGTATGGCTATTGCAGCTTATGCTATCGGCGCTAGCAAAGCTTATATTTATATTCGCGCTGAATATCCTCTAGCAGTTAAACGACTTATAAAAGCAATCGCCACCGCAAAAGCTAATGGTCTATTAGGTCATAACATACTTGATTCAGGATTTAGTCTTGATATTGTTATAAAAAAAGGCGCCGGAGCTTTTGTTTGTGGCGAAGAAACTGCACTCATTCATAGTATTGAAGGTCGTCGCGGTATGCCACGTCCCCGACCACCATATCCGGCTGTAAAAGGTTTGTTTGGCAAACCAACAATTATCAATAACGTCGAAACTTTTTATAATATCCCAACCATTATAGAACGAGGCGCGGCTTGGTTTAAAGCAATTGGTACGGGCAATAGCACCGGCACTAAAGTATTTGCGCTTTCTGGTAAAATTACTCGTACTGGTCTTGCTGAAGTTGCTTTTGGCATTTCAATGCGCGATGTCATTTTCACTATTGGTGGTGGTGTCCTAAACAACAAAAATTTTAAAGCGGTTCAAGTTGGTGGTCCCTCTGGTGCTTGTATTCCCTCACAGCATCTTGACCTTACAATCGACTATGACTCGATGAAAACCGTCGGCGCTATGATGGGTTCTGGTGGCCTGGTGGTCATGGATGAAAATACCTGTATGATCGATGTCGCCAAATTCTTCATGGACTTTATTGGACGTGAGTCTTGCGGCAAATGTATTCCCTGTCGTGAAGGAACCCGACGTTTACTTGAAATTCTAACGCAAATCACGCAAGGCCGTCGTACAGAAAAAAATGCTGATGCCCTCCTGCGTTTTCAGGGTGTGGTGCTCCTTGAACGTCTTGCTTCGGTTATCAAGGACACTAGCTTATGTGCTCTTGGGCAAACCGCGCCTAATCCTGTGCTTTCTACTTTACGATATTTTCGTGATGAGTATGAAGCGCACATCTTTGAACGTCGCTGCCCAGCACATGTTTGTCCTGAATTACTTAACTATACTATTGATAGTGAAGCCTGCGTAGGTTGTGGCGTTTGCATTAAAGCTTGCCCGGCTGATGCGATTATAGGTGCACCAAAACAAGTGCATGAAATTAATCAAGACAAATGCGTTGCTTGCGGCTCATGCTTAGAAGTCTGCCGACTTAACGCAGTAATCGCTGCCTAAAAAGAGGGATAAAACGTGTTTCAAATACAAGTAAATGACAAAAACGTCGACGCCAAAGATGGCGAGATGCTCTTAGCAACTCTTAAACGTGCTGGTATCCATGTACCAACCTTGTGCAACATGGCCGACATGTTACCTACCGGCGCTTGTCGTCTGTGTGTCGTTGAAGTTGAAGGTGCACCAAATTTAGTGCCAAGTTGTGCTTTCCCGGTACGCGAAGGCATGAAAGTTAAAACTCATTCGCTGCGTGCGGTAAGGGCGCGTAAAACTATTGTTGAATTATTACTAGCCAATCACCCTGATGACTGCCTTTATTGTGCACGCAATAATAACTGTGAGTTACAATCTCTTGCTGAAAATTTAGGGGTACGCCAACGTCGTTATATAGGTAATAAAAAAGAGCGTAAAATCGACGCTTCAAGCCCTTCAATTGTACGCGACCCGGCAAAATGCATCTTATGCGGTAAATGTGTGCGCGTTTGCGAAGAAGTACAAGGTGTGTCTGCTTTAGATTTTGTTGGTCGTGGTTCAAAAACTGAAGTTAGCACTGTATTTAATCAAGGTCTTAATGTCTCAAGCTGTATTGCTTGTGGGCAATGCATAATGGTGTGCCCAACTGGTGCTTTAACTGAACAAAGTAATTTTCGCGCCTTGCTTGATGCAATTGGCAAACCCGACAAACGCGTGCTTGTACAAATAGCACCCGCGGTTTCTGTTACTCTTGGTGAATTATTTGGGGTAAAGCCTGGTGTTGATATAGCAGGTGTACTTAATGCAGCCCTGCGTCGGCTTGGTGTTGATCGCGTATTTGATACTGCCTTTTCTGCTGATCTTACTATCATGGAAGAAGGCTCTGAGTTAGTGCAGCGTCTAACTCTTGGTGGCACTTTGCCAATGCTCACCAGTTGCTCTCCAGGTTGGATCAAATTCATGGAGAGTTTTTATCCAGAACTCCTACCGCATTTATCTACTTGCAAAAGCCCGCAACAAATGCTCGGTGCGGTGTTGAAAAGTTTCTATGCACAACGAGAAAATATTGCTCCTGAGCAAATTTTTAGCGTATCGATTATGCCTTGTACGGCGAAAAAATTTGAAGCTGGTCGCCCGGAAATGCTAAATGACGAATTAGCGGACGTTGATCTTGTGCTTACCACTCGTGAGCTGGCGCGAATTATTCGCATGCGGGGTATTGATCTTAATTCACTTGAACCCGAACCCGCTGACACACCTTTTGGTGAGCGCAGTAGTGCCGGTAAATTATTTGGCGCAACCGGTGGAGTAATGGAAGCTGCACTACGTAGTGTCCATTATTTGATAACCGGCAAAGAGATTGAAACTCCAAAAATTACCCCTATTCGTGGGCTCAATGGCATTAAACAAGCTGAAGTTGCTATCGCTGACACCAAATTAAAAGTGGCGGTGGTTAGCGGCCTTAGTAATGCCAGAATTATTCTTGATGAAATACGTAAGGGTAATTCTCCTTACCATTTTGTCGAAGTTATGACCTGCCCTGGTGGTTGTATCGCTGGTGGTGGTCAGCCAATTGGTGCCAACGTCGATGCTATACGTGCACGCATGCAAGCTCTCTATAAAATTGACCGTGAGGCAAAATTACGCACCTCACATCAAAATGCTTCAGTGCAGCGTTTATATGATGAGTACCTAGGTAAACCACTAAGTGAAAAAAGCCACCATCTCTTACATACTCATTATACTCCGCGCGAGGTGGTAAAATAAATGGAGGCGCTTACCGATACTCCTTTGGTCTCAACGATCAAGGAGCTCTGTCGGTTATGCTACATGTGTGTACGCGAATGCCCTGCAAATGCAATACGCATTAAAAATGGTCAGGCTGAAGTTATCGAAGCACGCTGTATTGGTTGTGGTAGCTGCATAAAAGTATGCAGTCAACGTGCAAAACAATTTCAACGCAGTACTGATGCAGTAAATGCTAAACTTGCCAGTGGTAAATTGGTTGCTGCTTTAGCGCCAAGCTTTCCCGCCGAATTTTCAGGTTTACCAGCAACCAGCATTGTAGGCATGATACGCGCATTAGGTTTTACTAAAGTATTTGAAGTTGGTTTTGGCGCTGATTTATTAGCCGTACGCTACCGTCAATTATTACAAAATAAAACCTCAGCACTTAATCGTCCTAATACATCTACCTCACCAACTAGTTCTACCGGTACCCTTGCCAATCCACCACCACAATGGATTGGTACACTCTGCCCTGCGATATTTGGTTATGTAGAGCGTTATTACCCAGATCTGCTGCCCGCGCTTGCTCCTTTAGTCTCACCAATGATTGCCATGGCTCGCTGTATCAAAAAAATGCACGGCTCAGATGTTAAAGTTGTTTTTATTGGACCCTGTATTGCTAAAAAACGCGAAGCCTTAAGTCATACTGTTGCAGGGGATGTCGATTACGTACTTACATTTATCGAACTGCGGGAACTACTTGATCGCTATAATATTACTTCAGAAAACATTACCCCGTATGAATTTGATGAACCCCGCGCTGGTAAAGGTACTTTATTACCTTTCTCAGGTGGGTTTTTAGAAGCTGCCGAACTTGATCGCGGCCTAATTTGGGATGATGTCATGGCTGCCGAAGGGCGTAGCACCGCCTTTGACGCTATTGATGAATTTGCCAAAGGTTCAATAGAAGCCAAACTCCTAGAAACCCTCGCTTGCAAAGGCTGCATTTCTGGACCTGGTATTATTGCATCTGACTCGTTATTTTCTAAGCAAGCTGCGGTGGGGCGTTATGCTCGTGAACGTTTAACCACATTTGATTCGGATGCCTGGCGTCGTGCGATTAATGAATTTAATCAGCTTGATTTAAATCGTTCGTTTGAAAATTTTGACCAACGTTTAGTTGACCCTACTAATGATGAGCTAAATAAAATTCTCAAACGTATGGGCAAAAACAAGATCGAGGATGAACTTAACTGTGGTGCTTGTGGTTATGATAGTTGTCGTGCTCATGCGCGTGCTGTGCATGCAGGTCTGGCCGAGCCTGAAATGTGTTTGCCTGACACTATCGAACAATTACGCCACGCCTTAGGTGAGCTTGATATCTCTCATAAACAACTAGCCAACGCCCAAGAAGAATTATTACGTGCTGAAAAACTTGCAAGTATGGGACAACTTGCTGCTGGGATTGCTCATGAAGTTAACAATCCCTTAGCAGTAATACTTATGTATACCCATCTATTGCTCGATGATTGTCCGGTAGAGTATCCCATGCGCCCAGATTTATTAATGGTTGTTGAACAAGCTTCACGATGCCAACGCATTGTTTCTGGGCTATTGAATTTTTCACGACATAATAAAGTATTATTACAGCCTACGCTGCTACGTGATTTAGTAGATCGCAGCGCCCGCGTACTTTCGGCCCCTGATAATATTACCTTCGAATTTATTCACGATATTGCAGGTGAAGCTGAAATCGATCGCGATCAAATCACTCAAGTATTAATGAACCTGATAAAAAATGCTTACGATGCTATGCCAAATGGAGGAGAACTTACCATACGTACAGGGGGAGATGATGAACACGTTGGGTTTACGGTAACTGATACTGGTAGTGGTATTAGTGCCGCTGATATGAGTAAATTATTTCAACCTTTTTTTACGACAAAACCTATGGGCCAAGGTACCGGTTTAGGTCTATCAATTGCTTATGGCATTGTTAAAATGCACCGCGGAGAAATGAAAGTAGAATCTAATTGCGACCCATCAAGGGGAAGTACTGGAACTACTTTTACTGTAACTCTTCCGCGTTACACTCAGCAGCTTTGAGAAAAAAATGGAAACTAGCAAAACAAACAACTCAAAAACAATTTTAATTGTTGACGATGATCCCGATTTTTTACTGCAAACACGTATGCAGCTTGAAGCCGCAGGATACAACATTCTAAGTGCTCATAGCCTTAAAGAGGCTGAAGAAATCATGGTCGATAATCGCCCAGACTTAGTGGTTGCCGATTTAATGATGGAGTACATGGATGCTGGCCTCGTCTTATGTCATCGGGTTAAGAAGAAAGACCCCAATACCCCAGTAATATTAGTCTCTGCGCTTACAAGCCAAACCGGTATGGCTTTTGAATCAAGTCTCGATAAAAGCAATGGTTGGATAAAAGCTGACGCAGTTCTCACTAAACCCATGCGAGCTGAACAACTCAAGCGCGAGATCGAACGATTGCTTTAAGAAAAGTTGTTACTAATGGATGTGTTGCGTGTATTAGTGGTGGATGATGAACTGGGCATGCGTGTAGGCGCAGCCCGAGTACTTGAACGTTTGCGCCTGCATCTACCTGAGCTAGATCAACATGAAACTAGCTTTGTGGCAACACAGGCTGAAAGTGGTGAACAAGCCTTAAATATTATGGCGCAATCATCTCCTGATATTTTGCTGTTAGATTATAAATTGCCAGGAATATCCGGCCTTGATGTCTTAGCTGAAATTTCCTCCCGTTCATATGATGTCTTAACTATTATGATTACTGCTTATGCTACTCTTGATACCGCAATAGTCGCTACCCAACGCGGGGCTTTTGACTTTTTAGCTAAGCCATTTACCCCTGACGAATTACGTACCACCGTTTTAAAAGCGGCAAAACATGTAGTGCTTAATCGCCACGCCCGCCAACATGCCGATGAAAAACGACGCTTGCGTTTTGAATTTATCTCGGTGCTTGCTCATGAACTCAAAGCGCCCTTAGCTGCGGTCGAAGGCTATATCATGGCAATGCAAGACCGTTCACTTGGTGATGAATTACCAAGCTATTTGCCCATGCTTGATGCTAGCCTAGTTAGGCTTCACGGTATGCGTAAATTGGTTACTGATTTACTCGATATGACTAGACTTGAATCCGGGCAGCGAAAACGCGAACTTGAAAAACTTGATATTGTTGAAGTTGCAAAAGCTGCTATCGAAACGGTAAGTAGTGAAGCCCAAAGTCGTCTTGTTAGTATAACCTTACAATCCCAAACTCCCGTGTATATTACTGCCGACCGTTATGAAATTGAATTAGTACTGCTTAATCTATTAACTAACGCTATTAAATATAATCGTAAAAACGGTAAAGTCGAAATATTTGTAGAAACTAAAAATCAAAAAATCATAATTAAAATTACTGATACCGGCATTGGTATGAATACTGAAGAAGTCGCGCGTATCTTTAAAGAGTTCGTACGTATTCGCAATAATAAAACACGCTTAATCCCAGGTAGTGGTTTAGGATTGGCTACTGTTCGTAAAGTTGCCATGCTCTATGGCGGCAATGCTACTGTGAAAAGTGAACCTGATAAAGGTACGACAGTAGAAGTAATTTTAAATAGTAAATAACAAACTTTCTTAACTATTTTCTATTAGCCTGTTCACAATTAAGGTTTTTTGTAATAAACGATTTGATATATTTAAAATATAATGCAACCCACTTAGCGACACTACTTGTGCGGTATTTGATGGTATTCAGCTAACTGATCAACAAATTGGTGGGGTTAGTTTTAAAAAGTCGTTAAGATAATAGTTTTTGTGCAACTTCAAGTGCTTTTTTCGTACGTTCCATTAAATCATGATAGCGGTCATGATTGTTATGCAATGCGGTAACTTGTTCACCTGAAGCATTAAGTTCTTCTTCTAGGCTTTGGATTCTGCTACGTGATTGTTCAATCGAAGCTTTTAATTTTTCAATCGCTTCATCACGCACTTTAATGCTGTAATTTAGTTCATCGGTTGTTGTTTGGGTGTGTCTTTCAATATCAGCTATTTGTTCATTGAGGTGTGCAACATCTTCTTCAAATTTTGCTATCTTTTCGTCACGCTCACTTAAAGCTTGACGCTGTGATTCAATGGCACCTTTTAATTTTTCAATTGCTTGATCGCGTACTTCAATATCGTGATTGCTTTGCTCTTTTAAGGTATTTAATTCATTTGTTGAATCTGTAAACTCTTGTTCTTTTTCACCAAGTGAACCTTTAAGTTCTCCGATTTGTTGATCACGTTCGCTAATTGCTTCACGCTGGCGCTCAACTGCTTCTTTTAATTTATCTATTGCTTCATCGCGTACACCAATATCATTAGTTGCGTTTTCTTGATGCGTTTCAAGTTCGTGAGTTAATTCAGCTACGCGTGACTCGAGATCGGTCTTCTCGGTAGCCAGTTCATCATTTAGTTGTGACAATTGACCAGAAAGAGACTCAATTTGTTGTTCACGATCGATAATAGCTTCTCGTTGTTTTTCTATACTAGCGCGCAATTTCTCAATTGCTTCATTACGCACACCTAAATCTCGCTCGAGTGCGTCTTTGGTTTCTAAAGCTTCTTCACGGGCTATTTCGAGTTCAGAGGCTATTTCACCTACTCGACGCTCAAGTTCATTAACCCGCTCTTCTTTTTCTTGCAGTTGCTTACTAAGTTCAGAATTATCTTCTTGGCGCCCTTGGCGTTCTTGCTCGAGTTCTTGATTCAAATCATTTATCTGATTTTTATAACCATTAACTTCATCATCATGCTCGGCAAGTTTTAGTTTAAGTTCTTTTTCTTGTTCATCTTTTTGCGCAAAAGCGGCAGTAACTTTTTGACCATACGCATCAAATTCTTGCTTTTTCTGTTCAATAAAATGCTCAAGCATCTGTAGTTTTTGCGTTAATTCGGTACTTTTTTGGGCAGTTTCATCAGCGCGATTTTTTTCTTTATCGATCAAGCCTTCAACAATATCCATCTCGCGCTCGCGTACTTGCCATGCGTCGCGAAATTTGGCGGCTTGAGTTTCTAAACGTTTGAGTTTTTCACGAAAATACTCAACTTTTTCTTCAAGACCAGCACGAGCAGATAAGCTGGGTACAGCTTCAGAAACAAATAAATCTTCAAATTGGGTACGACCAGTCCATTGACCAGTAAATACCGGCGCCCCTGCGGTAGCGCCAGCAGCCCGACGAGCGCGCACTGGGGGTGGTACTAAAGGCGGTGGGCCGGCACGAGGTGGGATAGGCGAACCATCTGTTTGCTCAGCTGAGCGTGATTGCTCTGCTTCATTTGAGGTATCGCTACCACTTGAAAAAACCTGCGTGTCGGCATCAGAATCTGAATCTGACTGTGTTGTTTCTAATGCCGCACCAGTAGCCGAAGCTTCTGGTTGTTCTGGTTTTCCCAACCCATCAAGAGCAGCATCAAGGTCATTGAGATCGAGGGCCCCGCCCATCGTCACTCCGATATTTGTGTGTATGTTTAAGTTCGTATCAAGTCTATCAAGCTACCAATCTCTGTCAACTTACTCAATTTATATTGTTATAGATGCTCAAGAGCAATGCCCGCAGGCGGATTAAGCACAAAAGCTTCAGCTTCTATGGCAAAATTTACCTCAATATCACGAAAAACTGCGATAAACTCGATCTTTGCGCTGGGAACCTTAACCTGCAAAATCTGTGGTAATCCATTTTTATCATAATTTTTAAAATTCACCTGTGAAATAAGTTGCCCTGCAAAAAAATCCTTTGCTTGTTTTAGCTGCTTTGTTTGGGGATCTATTTCTACTTCACGATCGTGAGAATTTTCTTGCCAACGTAAAATAAACACCCCTTTTTTTTCTTGATAAAGCAATTTGGCGGTTTCAGGTATGTCTATCTCGCCAAAAAGTAATTTGTTCCAACTTTCTGCATTTAATTGTAGAGGAGCAAAAGGTAATAAACGATCAAGATTTTTCACATTTGCAGGCCCATAAATAAACTTTGAGTTCTTAACATCTAACGCCTGTAATTCAATACCATTGGTAGCAAATGCTGAAATTACTCCACCATGTGGTCCCATCATTTCACAGCGCATACTGGCGGGGCGCTTTATTGCAATAGTACCAGTCGTACGTACTCGTCCTTCAGGACCAAAATAGGTAATACGAATTTCAGCAACATAACTTGACCATTTAACTTTATGAGAATCTATCTGAGCTAAAAACTCAGTAGTACTTTTTACCGTAAATTGTTCAGAAAGTGCCACTTGATGCGCACAAGCTTCAACAAACAAAACAAATACTAAGTTAACATAAATGCTACGGTGCTGAGCCCTATTCATATCGTTGATCTCTTATAATTTGTCTTGTAATTTTTTTCGTATATTAATTGCTGGCCGCATTTTTAGTGCCTTAATAAAACACTGTTTAGCATCATTTGATCGCCCTAATGATAAGTAAACCTCACCTAAGTGAAATAATATTTCTGGATCATTCGGGTCATATACCGCTGCATCTTCAAGTATTCTAACCGCGGCTTTATTCTTGCCTTGACGATATAATAGCCAACCTAAACTATCTACGATGTAGCTATGTGATGAAGCTAAACGATATGCACGCCTCAACATAATTTCAGCCCGTCTAAGATTGATATTAGCATCTGTCATAATAAACCCTAGAGCATTAAGTAATGCGGGATCTTGTGGATTCTGTTGCAGCATTTTTTCTAACACGGAAATTGCAAGAGCATTTTTATTATCACGAGAAGCCATATGGGCATATAACAATAAGGTTTTTCTATCAGGTTTTGCCTTTGCTATATGACGGGCAATGAAGGCAAAAGCTTCAACAGGGTAATTAAAATAATCAAAAAGTAGTGCATCAACTAATAAACTATTTAGTGATGATATTTTTGCACCAAAAAGACGAAGTAATTTCTGTCGCCATAGATTGGCTTTAGCAATATTTGGTGCGTATCGCATAATAATATTTAAATCACTAATTAACTCCTCATCTATATTGCTCATTGGCAAAGCAGTAGCGAATTCATTAAGCATTGCAGCGAAATTACCTAAAGCAGCAAAGCATTCGCCACGTAGATGATAAACTTTTAAGTTTGGTGAATTAATTTCGTTTAATAATTTTATGCAACTAGCAGCATCATTATTTTTTAACGCTATCGTTGCCAGCATTAAGCGCGGTTCAACATTTGTAGGCCAATCATGCACAGCTTCTCTTAATATTGTAGTAGCGGTTTGAGTTTTCTGGCTACCGATATCGAAAGCCACTATTCTTAAATGGCTGATAAGATCTCCTTTTGCAATTCGCAGCACTGCATCGTGATAAGTCTCACTTGCTGTATCATTGGCTTTTCTAAGTAAATATATTAATTCTAAGTAATATTCTAATTGATCAGGATAATATTGAAACAATGGTATCAGCGCTTGAGCCGCTGCGGCAAAATCACCTTGTAAATTTCGTAATCTAACTTCACCTAAAACCGCTTCAATATAACTTGGACGTTGAACACGTGCATGTTGATACATCGCTATTGCAGCGTCTAAATGGCCATAATCCTCAAAAATTGCGGCTAAATCATTAGTTAAAGTTGCATTAGCAGGCAGACGCTTTATCAATATCTTTGCTTTTTGCAAAGCTGTAGTAAATTGCTGCATTGATAAAAGTGTTTCAACTAAAGGCGGAGTAGCTCGTTCAATTAAGTCATCATCTGCAAGTGCTTTAGTTAATGCCTGTTGTGCAACAACATAATTACTCTGTGATAAAGCCTGTTCTCCTGCAATAAAATTTAAAATGGGTGATGCGGGGTATTTCTGTAGGCCCTCAGCTAAAATATATTTAGCTTGATTATAATTGCCACTATAATTCAAAGCAGTAAAAAGATATTTATAAATAGTCGGTGAATTAGAATCTATTTCTAAAGCTAGTTGTAATTCTTTTACAGCATCGGTGTGCTTGCCAATCGTGATTAAATAAAGACCTCGCACTACTCGATTTAAAACAGCAAAATCAGATTTTGATGTTGATAAATCACCAATAAATTGCGTATTTTTTGAAGAAGTAGCCGGTGATAACGAAGAACTTGCACATGAGCTAGCAATTACCCATAAAATGGTGCTGTTTAAAAAAAGTGCTCTTGGGTAATTAAGTAATATATTCAATACCTTTCCGCCACGGTATTAATATTTGCTTTGATTGTTCATGTTTATATTTTTTTAACGATTACGCTTTTTACCTTTTCGTTTCTGGCGATTTTTACCTTTCTTCATTACTGGCGAATTTGCTGTATCTTTCTCGACTTTTGGAGCTAATGTTTCAGGTACTGGCTCAGGAGCTAACGCTTGTTCTAACTCAGCTAATGCTGAAATTGCCCGATCATGTTCAGGCACCGATGAAATAATTTCTTTAAATAATTTTGCCGCTTGCTCAGTATCACCTGCGTGAAATAATTCGCGCGCAAGATCAAAACGAACACGCTGAAAATTAGGTTCAAGCTTTAAGGCGGCCTTATAAGCATTTAGTACTCGAGCCCTATCTTCATCCTGACGCGACCATATTACCCCACGTATATACGCAGTCATTGCATCTGGAGGGTTGCTAATATCAAACTGCGCTCCTGAACCAAGACGTAGCTCAACACTACGTTTTAACATTTCTTCGGCCTTAGGCATTAAAGCAAAATCACTCGAATAACAAAAACCCGCCGCTAATAATAACTCAGGAGAATTTGGGTAGTTCTTAACCGAATCAGTTAATAATGTTAAAGCAGCATCTAATTCTTCATCGGCTTCATTGTTTAATTGTTTTATTTGCTCTTCTAATTTACTGAACAAGTGACGAATTTCTTCACGTTTAACTTGCTGCATTTCAGCTGTATCAATATCACTATCAAGATCACTAGCAGAAGAAATGTTGGTCTCGGTTCGTTTGAACTGAACCTGCAGTTGTTCAATAGTAAAACGTTTGTTTAGCCCACGAAAAACATGAATTAATCCAGCATAGGCATTAGCTAACGGATAATCTGGTTCAATCGCATATGCTTTTTCAAGTTCATCCTGAGCTTTAGTATAAGCAGATTCAGTATCAAGCATTATAAGCTGCCATGCTTGTTTTGTCGCAGAAACTGCGTAAGGGGCAACTGTATGATGATATGCTAAAAACCGATCAATGGTTAACTTTCGCACCTGAGGAATATACATTACCGCAAAAGTTGCTCCACCACCTAAGATAAGAATGATTAACAGCAAGATTAACCAAACTTTACTCTTTGATTTTTTTATAGCAGGCGCAATTGCACCGTTACTAATTATCAGCTGTTGATTTGCTTGAACAGATGATGAACTGACCGCGGAACTACTTGTTGATAATGGATCTATTGCAGCATTGCTGCTATCTATAGTGAAATCTTGCCCAGTCGCCGGTGTAATTGACTCACTATTAAATGTATTGGCATCAACTTCTGGTTCGATCTCAGGTTCAAGTGTAACTTCTGAGATATCAAGATTATCATCAGGCATCTCAAGTTCATTTGAAGATAAAATAGCAAAATCAGTTTCGTCGGGTTCGCTTAATTCGCTAAGACCAACAGGGTCCTCAATTTTTGTTATTTCTGGAGGTTCGCTTACTTGCGCTTTATGTGATTTTAGCGGTGGTGGCGAAGGTGGACTAATAGGTGGTGTTACTACTGTAGCTTCAGCTTGCGGTTCTTTTACAAGAGATGGCATTAGAGTATTTCTACCATTATTTTCAATACCAGCACTTGCAATATCACTGTAAATTCCTGGTCCGGTAACTTGAGTAACTTCACTTACACCGCTAGCACTTTCTTTATCACTTGTTGCTTCTAAATTAACTTTTGTGGCTGTCTGTTCAGGATTAGCAGAGACAAAAAATATCGACTGACATTGAGTACATTGAGCGTCATAACCACCTGCAGGTATATCTGAAGCAGCAAAACGATATATCGTATTACATTTATTACATGTAACCGTAATTTGATCTTTACTCTTTGGTTGCGGCGATACAAAAAAGATATGCTTACAATGGGTACATTGAGCGTCATAACCTTCGCTTGGAATTGCCTTTGGGTCAAATTCGTAGGTCGCACCACAGTTATCACAAGCCACTTGCATTTTATAATCCACTACTCCAAGCCAGTACTTGGCTAATAAAAGGTATACTACTGAATATTAGCACCAACTTAATAATTCGTTACAGTAACAATCTTCAGATTACAACAAACAAGCGTATAATAAGAACTCATGATTGCCCTTAGCACCTAAGATCGGTGAGTCAATACTGCGAATATCATTTAAATTTTGATTTTGGCAAAATACTTTAATTTCTTCTAGTGCCAATTTACGCACCATTTCATCACGTACAATTCCGCCCTTGCTTACCGCTTTTGGGCCTACTTCAAATTGCGGTTTAACCAATGCAACTAAATTAGCGTTAGCAGCAGCAAAACGCATTGCGGCGGGAATAACTATTTTCAGTGATATAAAAGAAGTATCAATCACAATAAGAGAACATTTTTCAGTAATTGCATCATTGGCCAGGGTTCTAATATTTGAGCGTTCAAGCAAAACAACACGAGGATCTTGGCGTAACTTCCAATCAAGCTGTCCCCAGCCTACGTCAACGGCATAAACACGACGAGCTCCTTTTTGTAATAAGCAGTCAGTAAACCCGCCTGTAGAAGCGCCAACATCCAGGCAAACTTTATCGTGAACTTCAACAAGAAAAGCGTCTAATGCTGCGGCAAGTTTTAAACCACCACGAGAAACATAAGGGAGGGGGTTATTTTGGAGAAATAACTCCGTTGTGGCGTCAAACATATCGGAAGATTTGTTTACTTTACGATCAGGGCCACTAAAAACTACCCCGGCAATAATTAATGCCTGAGCACGAGTTCGTGTCGGCGCCAAACCTTGGTCAACTACAAGATGATCAGCTCGTACCCGTGCCATTCTCAGTAAGATCCAAGTGGCTAATTTTATCACCATCAAGAAGTATTTCGAGACGCTTTTCAGCTAAATCAAGCTGTTTACTACCCTGTTGTGATAATCGTACTCCTTCTTCAAATAATAGCAACGCTTCTTCAAGTTGCACTTGCCCACTTTCGAGTGAACGTGTGATTTCTTCAAGACGTTTAATAATATCTTCAAAACGTGGTCCTTGAGACTCGCGAGAATCACTCATAATGCCTTCTTTATGACATGTCATGGTGCTCTCTGTCGATTGTATGGATTAATTCGATGAAAAAATTTTATTAACCGTAGCACTTATGCCGCCTTTAGCTAAACTTACCTTTATTGCCTCACCTTCTTGCACTTGCTCATAGCTTTGTACCAACTTACCTGAAGCATTTTGAATAATCGCATAACCGCGATCGAGAACACCTAGGGGGGATAAAGCCCGTAATTGTACAGAAAATGAATCCAGACGTTGTTTTCTTGATAATATGTATTGGTAAGTTGCATACCGCATACGATTGTATTGATCTGATAACCTACTGCGTACGTTCACCAAGTGCATACGTGGATGTAAGCCAACAAGACGAGTTTCAAGTTGTTGCAAAGTTAAACGCTTATCTAATAACATACGTTTTATAGCATCACTCTGAGTCATATATGCTTGGCTTAACTGCTGTTGTGGTTGACTTAGCAAACGTCGAGCATCACCTAATTCAGCACGTAGTGCCCTTAAATACATACGTTTTTGCTCAAAAATACGAGCAAATGCAGTGTGCGACCTAAATAATTGTTGTCTTAGTTGCAGCAATAATTCATGGCGATTAGGAAATACTAACTCAGCCGCAGCCGATGGCGTGGGTGCCCGTAAATCGGCAACAAAATCAGCTATAGTAAAATCTGTTTCATGGCCAATTGCACTTACGACGGGAATGCTGGATTCATAAATCGCACGAGCTACACGTTCATCATTAAAGCACCAAAGATCTTCAAGAGAACCACCACCACGAGCAACAATCATCACCTCAAGATTATATTGTTTAGCAAGTTCACTGGCTTTGTAAATGGCGGCAGTAACTAATACTGCCGCTTCACTACCTTGAACTCGCGTAGGAATTACTAAAATTCGCGCATTAGGCCAACGACGCTCTGCTACCTGCACAATATCGCGAATAACTGCACCTGTGGCACTAGTAACTACAGCTACATTTTTAGGTAGTAACGGTAAAGGACGTTTATGTTCTGCTGCAAATAGACCCTCTGCAAATAGGCGTGCCTTAAGTTCTGCAAATGCGGCCTGCAAAGCACCTTCGCCTTTGCTTTGCAACTCATCGATAACTAGTTGATAACGGCCATATGGCCCGTAAATTGTTAGACGACCACGAGCAATAATTTCAATACCATCAACAATGGTTAACTTCTGGGTTGATGCTTCTTTACGAAAAAGTACGGCATTAAGCTGTGAGTCTTTATCTTTAAGCGAAAAATAATGATGACCTGACACTACTTTATGGCCAGAAATTTCACCAACAACTAATACTGAAGAGAAATTACGTTCAAGTAAAACCCGTGCACGAGAATTTATTTGGCTAATAGTAAGTGGTTGTCCGCTTAAATTAAAAAGTTCATCCGCCATTTTGTCTTTAAGTAGCTGATAATATTTATGGCGCCGTTTCGTATTGCTCTAATAATTGCCGTACTTTATCGGCATCCGGTGCGTTAGGATTAGCCTTAAGGTACTGCTTGTAATATTTAGCAGCCTTAGGCCCATTGCCACCGCGTGCATATGCAATACCTAGAGCGCGATAGCACGCTGCGTAATTTTCATCTAAGCTAATACAGCGATTTAAGGCATCAATTGCACCTTTAATATCTCCAGCTTTCAGCATGGCTACTGCATTACCATAAATAATCTTTGCTTCAGCTCGCTTTTCATTAACTTTTGTTTTAGCCGGTGCCGTAGTTGTAGCTGGCTGTGTTGTAAAATCCACAGTTGTTGTTGAAGTAGCCGCAGTTGTTTGCGTCGATGTATTCACATTATCTGTTTTTGGTGGCTTAACATTAGTTTTGGCTGTTGTTTTTGGATTTAGCTTAGCATTAGCAGCCACTGGTGTTGTTTTTGTAGACGTACGATTAGCATAAGCCATTGCTGATGTCGAATGTCGTCCAGATGGCCTATTGGAGCTAGTTCGATCAGCAGCGTTTAAACGACGCTGCGCTATCCGTGCTCGCTCAATCTCACCTCGAATTTGAACGATTTCACCTCTACTATTATCGATGGCCACTATCTCTTGAACATGAGTACTAGCAGTATCAAATTCTTTTGCTGCAAGTGCACTACGCGCCTTAATAATCAAATCTGATATAAGTGCATTACGCACACGTTCTGAAAGTGCTCGCGACTGTTCTGCATAAACACTTGTTGATGGTAGGTTCTGCAATAACTTCCAGGTAGTACGCCAATCACCGGCTGCAACTGACTTTTGCGCTTCTTCATATATCGTTTGTGCTTGGCGTTCATTCTGAGCTTTAGTAATCAATTCACGTCCAGCACTACTATTGGCATCTATACCAAGTATTTGACCACCAATACTAGCAGCTTGCTCCCAACGTCTTTGCGCAAGAAACCCATGGCCTCTACCCAATAATGTTTGAATTTGTTTGTTTTGATCTACCGGATTCTCGCTTGTTGCAGCATTTTTTGCAGCATTACCTACAGGCTCATGCTCACTTCTTTGTTTCAGAACCAGTGCAGTAATCACAGCAACTAACACTAGGGTTAAAACACTACTGCCAATAATAATTGAAGTAGGCAGCGAAATTATCCGTGAAGGCGCCCGCATACGCGATGTTTCATTTATCGATACCGACTCTTCTTTTGCAGTTTCGGCACCGTGAATTGCAGCTAACTCATCAGCACTAAGAGTATAACTTTCTCCTGGAGGTACAAAACGCAATTTGACATGACCAAGCTCTATCAAATCACCTCTTTTTAATTCAGTTTGGGCATAGGTCTCACCATTTATTAAGGTGCCATTAGCGCTTTTCAAATCATGCAGAAGATAACGTTTATTCGAAATGATAATCTTAGCATGATGCCGAGAAACGGAGCGATGATCGATGGTAATATCATTATCGGATGTACGACCAATAACAATATCGCCTTTATTAAGTTCAAATTCACGTCCAGCAAAATTAGTGCTTACACAAATTAATTTTGCTTTTTGTCCAACCAAAGGCGTTGTTGGAGCACGTAACGCCAGTAATTCTTTATCATCCATACGGATAATAGCAGTGGCTTCATGAATATCTGGTTCATCTTCCTCAGGTGCCAGCGGCGCTGGTGGAGGTGGGCCATTTTTAGTGGGGGGCAGCGTTGCTACGGCAGCACGTGGACCTGAATCAGATGCCGGTATTACTCTTGGAGTCTCATCAGATGAACTTGCAGCGTCACTTAAAGCTGTAGCTTCAACATTTTCTTCTGTATTTTCTGATAAAGTGACTTCTGAGGATGATGCCTCTGCTGCATCTGCGCTGCTAACAGTATTTTGTTCTAAATTAGCTTGGCTTAAAGTTGCCTGTGCTTCAGCCTGTACTTCAGGTAGATTTGTTCGTTGGGTAGTCTCTTCTTTGCGACGTTGTAAACCTTCACCACGAAGCTCAATGTGAAAATCGCCGATACGTAATAAATCGCCTTCACGAAGTTCTTGACGACCATGAATACGATCACCATTTATCCAAACACCATTATATGAATCAAGGTCTTCGGCAAAAACTGCCGAATCTTGACGAAACAAACGCGCATGCTGTCTAGATACGTTTCGTTCATCAAGTTTGATAGTGTTTGACTCGAGACGACCAATATCCACTGTACCTAAATCAACAGGGATAATGCTACGACGCCCCTCGTCGTCTTCAATAATCAGTTTGAATGGTGAGCTATCGGCCACGGTGGCTCTCCAAAAATTTCATCAATAAGACTGTATCACCCAAATAACAAGCTATCACAGCCTTACGAGTCTCTCAATTTGACTCAGTCGTTATATACTTATTCAAAAAATGATCTGTTTGGCTATCTGTCTTTTTATATTTCCTTTGTACTTAAGATATCAATACCAATACATTTACATAACCACTGATGCCGTATAGGACAATGGGATGGAAAATCACAGCCTATCATCTTTAAATATTGATAGCGATGAAAAATCCATTCTCTCTCGCTATGGTTTCGATGTCACCACCTTTACAAAGCTGCGCACAAAATTAAAACAAGGGGAATTTTCGCCTGAAAGTAACATAGAGCTAGCTCCAATATCTCCTCCTCAAAATAACGATTTAATGCCGTGGCCGATCGATGACGCAACAAGGCATACTTTTTCCCTTGCTGGCCAAGAGGCAATTAATAGTGGTGATGTCGCTGTGGTTATTCTAAATGGCGGAATGGCTACTCGCTTTGGTGGAATAGTAAAAGGGGTTGTCGAAGTATTGCCCAATTTAAGTTTCATTGGACTTAAACTTCGCGATATCCTTAAAAATAACAGCACTATACCAGTTTTTTTAATGTGTTCTTTTGCTACCGAACATGACACGTTAGAACATCTTGATGCTAAAAATTATTTTGGTTTTCCAAAGCAAAACGTACATTTATTTTCGCAACGAATTAGCATTAGATTAACTCTAGAGGGTGAGCTACTTCGAGATCAACAAAATCGTATTTCTCTATATGCTCCTGGGCATGGTGATATTTTCGAATGTTTGCATGCAGATCCTAATTTTCAAGCTTTTGTAGCTAGTGGCGGCAAACATGTATTTATTTCAAACGTCGATAATATTGGGGCAGCATTATCACCTATAATTTTAGGAGCGCATCTTTATGGTGGTAAAGCAGTGACCGTCGAAGTTGTTAAAAATGATGGTACCGATACTGGCGGCGCTCCGGTTCGTATTCGTGGCGGACTTGAAATATTAGAGGGATTTCGCTTTCCTAAAGACTTCCCCGTAGCTACTTTACCTGCTTTCAACACCAATACAATGTTAGTAGATGTTGATACTATAAGACCAGATTATCCATTTACTTGGTTTCGTGCGGACAAAAAAGTTGACGGAGCCCAAGCCGTGCAATTTGAACGTTTAATGGGGCAAATTACTTCTTTTTGCTCTGCTTTATATTTAATTGTACCACGCCATGATGATGATAGTCGCTTTCAGCCGGTTAAAACTCAAGAAGATCTCGTAAACTTAAAAGAAAAATTACTTAGAAAGACTAAAAAATAAGCATATTTTGAGTTATAATTTGGGGGTGTCTCTATTTTTTGGAGGACTTTAATGCGAGCCTGGGTATTAGCGATATGTTGTATTACCATCGCTTTTAGCACTATTAGCAATGCGCAAGAATCAAACGAAAATACTACTACTGAACCAGAAACAGATAAGGCTAATACGAAACCTGATGCACCAAAAGAATATAAAGTTGAACTAACCAAACCCAAAGAGCTTATTTCAGGTGTGGCCGGTGATTGCGCTTATACCATTACTCCCTTAGCGCCATGGCAAGTAAAATATGAAACACCGTTTTCTGCACAATTAGAGGCCAGTGAACAACTGCAGCTTGAAAAAACAAAGCTTACCGCTAAAGATTTTCTTGACCCAAAAGCCACGAATAAATCAGTACATACCGCATGTACCGCTAATACCACCGGAAAACATACGCTTAAGGCAAAAATCATCTTCTTTTTATGTTCACATGAAATATGCAAACGCACTATCGCGCAAATAACATCGACGATAATTGCTCATTAAATGACCTGGTGGCATTCACATTTATATCATCGCCTTTCATTCCCCGTCCCTTATTCTCTGCTCTTTAAATACGTAAGTTTAAAATCACCTGGTTCAAGATAAACAGTCGGTCATTATATAAAAATGAAGATTTAAAGAACAGAGAATTAGGAATTAGGAATTTTAAGTGAGTTTATTCGAAAAGAGTGTCTATTAAAATAAATGGGGCGTGTCCATAATATTAACTCCATATAAGTTTGTACTCAACTTCATCAAGTGAATGCTGTTTTATGGTAACCTCACCCTGACGTCGATAATCAGTTAGAGCTTGTTCAAAAACCCCAACATGATAACACTCTGGTAAATTCCAAACGCCGCGCAAATGAATTATGGCGCTAGTGGGCGTTTGTTCTTTCACCACTGCAGAACTCAAATTGCCCACCAACGAATAGGCTCTACTAGTAAGACGTAATGCTGCTTCAAAATTACGAGCAGCAATACCAAATAAAACTTTACCAAGCAAACTGGTAGTAAAAACATTATAAGCATCACGACCAAGTTGATAAATTGCTTGGCGTATAGTGAGATTTGGATAGGCTGTTTTGGCGCATTCAAACATGACTTTAACGTGCTCACGTACCGTGTAATCAAGAAATGGCTGATATTTTTTTATTCCCTCTGGAGTACCCCCTTGTTTTTGAACTTTTGCAACAGTTGCATGAATAAACATGCCTTTTACCATAGCGGTTTCAGGTATTTGCGGTAGTAAAGTATTTAAATTTAGTGGCGAAATAAAATCTGGCTTTACAAAATCATCGTTCATGATGACACCTTGTTTTCATATGACGAATTAGGAACATTCACAAGTTTGTGATTAGCAAGTTCGCGAGTTGTACGTGTTAATTTATCAACTAAATGAATAAAATTTTCAGAAATTAAACCCAATGCAAACCACATTGGTGCTATAGCTAAACTTGTATAACGTAAAATATTTAAGACTCCGTCTTGGTAATACCAAATATCGTAGCCGGTAATTGCTTTTAGTATCCAGCCAGTTGAGCATTCCATCGTAAGAATGATTAACATATAAAGACTGCCGCGGACATACCAGGGCCACTTATTTACTCGATGATAGGCTGGTTCAAGGCCAAATAAGGCTATGCTGCCATACACAAAAAACATCCAAAGACTTGCTTGCCCATAAAAAGTGCCAATTGGTGCATACCAAATTTGTTCAAGATGCAAACGATCGTCAACCGCCCATTGAAACTGAAACAGCCAAGCTATAAAAGACGGTAGTTCCCTACCGATTTTTACCATACTATAAAAAGATACTTCGCCAGCAACAAGCATAGAGCCGTAAATAAAGAAACGAAAGGTTGCTCGACGAAAACGCTGTGCCCATGATTTACTGGTTTTTGTAGTCATGTTTGACCAAGCTAGTTTTTATATCATACGAGGAATTTAATTTATTTTTGTAATGATAGCGAGGTCAATTTGATGATCAAATATTATTTCACAGTTGATTATTTTTAGAAAATATATGTATTGCGAGTGCGAATTCGGTTATTTAGGGACTTGGCGGTAACAGTATCATTGCTGTAGGTTGCAGCTCCCTTTTTATCAAAAATTCTTAACACAGGTAGTGAGTTAATTACTATGAATGGATCTTCGCGCATTGAAAATGCTTATGGTTACTATGATGCACCCAACCGGGAGTTTGTAATCACCCGTCCAGATACCCCAACACCTTGGATTAATTATCTTGGTGAAGGGCAATATGGCGGTATCATTTCAAACACTGCTGGGGGGTATTCTTTTGATCGTGATCCTCGTAACCGTCGTGTTACTCGTTATAGATATAATGGCATCCCAGTAGACCAACCTGGTCGCTACATTTATTTACGCGATCAAGAAACTGGTGAGTTTTGGAGCCCAACTTGGCAACCAATTCCACAACGTCAGCTTGAAGACTACGAGTGTCGTCATGGTACAACATATACTCGTATTCAAAGTCAATATAAGGGCATTAATGCAAGCGTTCTTTATTTCGTGCCACTAACCTCAAAAGATGAAACCTGCCCATGTGAATTATGGGTGCTAAAAGTCAAAAATAATAGTGATAAAAAACGCATATTGCGCAGCTTTAGCTATGCCGAATTCAGCTTCCGCGATGCTATGTCAGATATGAACAATCTTGACTGGGCTGCTCATATTCAATTCAGTCGCTATCAAGATAGTATTCAATACGTTGGCACTAAATTTAATCCAACCACCTCATTTATGGCATGTAATGTTACATCTATTGGGCATGATTCAGATCGTGAAGAGTTCATTGGACGTTATCGTGATTTAGCAAACCCAGTTGTCGTCGAAAGTGGTGAACCTCTAAACACCGTTGCTCCCCGAGGTAATAATATCGGCTCTTTCTGCCATGAATTAGTACTTGAGCCCGGCGCTGAAACTGAAATTATCTTCATGCTTGGTATTACTAAAGAAGCCGAACATGTTCCTGAAGTTGTAGCAAAGTATAAAAATTCTGCTGCTGTAAAAAAAGCCTTTGAAACTCTTAAGGCTGACTGGGCAGAATATTTAAGCAAATTTTCGGTTGACACACCTGATCCTGAAACTAATGCAATGCTTAACTTTTGGAATCAGGTGCAATGTCGTACCACTTTGTATTGGTCACGTTTTATTTCAGCGTACGAAACCGGCCTTGGCCGTGGCATGGGTACTCGTGATACTGGTCAAGACACTCTTGGAACTATGCACACAGTACCAGAGCATGCACGCGATATGTTAACCCGTATCTGGCGCTTGCAGTTTCAAGATGGCCATACTTGGCATCAATTTTATCCTCTCACGGGTGAAGGTGGTCCAGGGTTAGCTGCTGAGTATCCTGATTTTCCACAATGGTTTAGTGATGACCATTTATGGTTGATTATTTCTGTATGCGCATATTTACGTGAAACCGGAGACTTTGATTACCTTCAACAACGTGTTTCCTATTGGGACGGTGAAGAAGAAACTATTTGGGAACACATGTTACGTGGTATTAAGTTTACCCTAGAGCACCGCGGGCCTTCAGGACTTCCTCGCATTGGCTTTTCTGATTGGGATGATACCCTCAATATCGATTTTGGTAGCGGTAAAGCCGAAAGCGTGTGGGTAGGCATGCAATTCTGCCGAGCATTACTTGATTTAGCTGAACTCAGTGATCATATCGGAAAACAAGAAGACGCTATACGTTTTCGTAATTTTAAAGCTGAAATGGCAGAAGTTATTAATAAAGTAGCTTGGGATGGTGAATGGTATGCCCGTGCTTATGATAACGAGGGTCAACCAATCGGCGTGGCCAGTGAAACCCATCACAAAATTAACCTCATCCCCCAAGCATGGTCTGTTATTGGAGAAGTTGCTCCTATAGAACGAGCAGAGAAAGCGATGAGCAGCTTACATGAACGGCTTAATACAAAATTTGGTGTGAGCCTTATGTGGCCAGCTTATAATGGTGGCAGCAAACGTGTTCGTGGTACTACTACTTACGTACCAGGGGCTAAAGAAAACGGTGGTATCTTCTGTCACGCTAACTCTTGGGTAATTGTTGCGGCTGCACTGCTTGGTCAAAACGACCGTGCTTATAATTACTACCGTCAAGTATTACCGCTTGCTCGTAAAGACTGTGATCACTTTTTAGTTGAGCCTTATGTTTATTGTCAAAATATTTGCGGCCCAGAACACCCTAAATTTGGTATGGGACGTAACGCTTGGCTTACAGGTACAGCAGCTTGGACATTTGTTGCAGGAACACAATATGTACTAGGCTTACGTCCAACCTACGACGGCTTACAGATTGCTCCAGCGATACCCACTAACTGGCCAGGCTTTACAGCTAAACGCGTGTTTCGTGGCACCACTTACAACATCAAAGTACAAAGAGAAGGACCAGGCCACAATGTTTCATTGATTGTTGATGGACAACCAGTCAAAGGTAATATCGCACCTCTGCCCGCCCAAAAAGGCGGTACTGTTGAAGTAATCGCCAAACTTTCATAATCTCGATAGTGCGCTGGTGATTTTTATATAGTGTATGCCTATTAAAAATAATCACAAAAGTACTGCAGCGATAATTTTCCCATTGCTACAGTACTTTTTATCTTTTTCACAGTTGAATACCGTTAAAAATAATGGTTACCTCTTACAAAACTAGAGGTTAACTGTGTCTGATACCATTTTGAATCCAATCCTTCCCGGTTTTCATCCCGATCCTTCAATTTTACGCATAGGCTCTGATTACTATATCGCCACATCAACCTTTGAATGGTGGCCAGGTGTCCGTATTCATCACTCAAAAGATTTGGTTAACTGGCATCATGCTGCTTACGCTCTTACACGTACAAGCCAACTTGATATGATAGGAAATCCTGACTCTGCGGGTATTTGGGCGCCTTGTTTATCCTATCGTGATGGTCTATTTTATGTAGTCTATACCAATGTACGTACTTGTTTAGGTGCTTATAAAGATACGCATAATTATTTTGTCACCGCTAAAAAAATTACTGGGCCCTGGTCCGAACCTACCTATCTAACCAGCATTGGTTTTGATCCATCATTTTTCCACGATGATGATGGGCGCACTTGGTATGTAAGTATGAAATGGGACCATCGCCAAAAGCATAACCCTTTTCCTGGTATCTTTTTACAAGAATATTCACACAGCGAAAAACGCCTAATCGGCAAATCAAAACTGATATTTAAAGGCTCTAAACTAATGGTCACTGAAGGGCCGCATATTTATAAACGCAATGGCTGGTATTATTTACTAGTTGCCGAAGGTGGTACTTTTTATTCCCACGCAGCAACACTAACACGCTCACGTAAAATTACTGGACCATATCAAATTAGCCCCTATCATCCATTATTAACTTCATATAAAAAACCGCGACATTTATTACAACGTGCGGGTCACGCAAGCTTAGTTGAAACCCAAAATGGCCAATGGTATCTAGCACACTTATGTGGCCGACCGCTTGAATGGCGAGGTGAAGACCGTAATAAAGCTGGTGGTTATGATACGCTACATTGTCCGCTTGGTCGTGAAACCGCAATTCAAGCTGTACAATGGACCGATGATGATTGGTTGCGGTTAAGCCATGGTACTAACACTCCAGAATGGACTGTCGCAGCACCCAAATTAAAACGGGTATATGCTACACCAAAATCTGAGTCTGAAATTGATGACTTTGATAGCCTGAAACTTTCGCCTCATTTTAACAGTTTACGAAGACCCGTAAATTCAAATTGGCTTTCACTTAAAGCTCGCAAAGGTTTTTTGAGATTATATGGCCATGAATCGTTTAGCTCTGTTCACAATCAAAGTTTAATTGCACGACGTTTAGATTCATTTAAAGCAGAAGCTAGTACCGCAATTGAATTTTCACCAAAATCTTTTCAACAGATGGCAGGACTCGTTGTTTATTATAACTCACATAATCATGCATATTTATACATAACCCATGACAAAGAATTGGGGCGTATACTCACTATCAGCAAAACCGACCGCAACGTTTATAGTGAAATTAAAAAACCTGTAAGTTTAGACAAAGCTAAACGGGTATGGCTAAAAGTAGTATTTGATCAAACCGTCTTTCGATTTTTCTACGCACTAACAAAAGATGCTTGGCATCAAATTGGTCAAGAATACTCCATGGCATTCATCTCTGATGAAAACGCAACAAATTTTACTAGTAATACTAAGGCGTTTTCATTCGGATTTACAGGGACTTATATCGGCTTAGCATGCCAGGATTTTACTGGTGGGGGTATGCATGCTGATTTTGATTATTTTAGTTATCGCTCTTTTCCAACAACGATTGCGTTAAAAAAAAAGTTAAAAACTAAAAAAAAGTAATGCCCTCTTAGCAAGTAATAATATCATTTTATATTATTAAACACGCCACAATTTTCACAAACTTGCCGCTTCATAGTTGACTGTTCAACAAGTAAATTCGGTCGTCCACGTACTGCATGTAAAATTTCACCGATATATATACCTAGTATACCCAGTATAATAAATTGGACTCCCATTAAAGTAGTCAATAATAAAACCGTACTCGGAAAACCTTGAATAGTCGACTCTAATACAAAATATACAATTAACGAATATACACCAAAGCCTAATGAAAAAAACATACATATGGCGCCAAGCGCTAACGACAAATAAAGAGGCACATCGCTAAAACCAGCAATGCCACTAATAGCTAAGCGTAGCATTTTTCTTAAAGTATAACGAGATTTTCCGTACGCGCGCTTACCTGGTTGAAAAGACACTGATGTTTGAGTAAACCCCATCCAGGTGCTTAAACCACGTAAAAATGGTCGATGCTCTTTACTAGAAGCAAGCACTTGAACCGCACGTTTATCAAATAATCGATAATCAGCCATGCCTGGCATTAATTCAATACCAGAGAGTTTTTTAAATAATTTATAAAAAAGCCGAGAGGTTAACCGTTTAAACAATGAATGTATATTTTGCTTATCAATACGGATAGTATGCACAATAGCATAACCTTTACGCCATTGTGCAATAAGCTCAGGAATAAGCTCAGGTGGATATTCAAGATCTGCATCTATGGTAATAACTGCATCTCCACTCGCAAATTGCATACCAGCAATAAGTGCAAGCTGATGACCAAAATTACGTGATAGACGTAAACCCTGCACCTCACTAAAACGCTGATGTAAATCACAAATTACTTTATAGGTATTGTCAGTACTCCCATCATCTACAAAAATAATTTCCCAAGTATACGACTCACTGCTTAGGACATTATTTATGCGCTCATATAACGCAGAGATATTATTAGCTTCGTTATAAGTTGGAACTACGATCGAGATATCCATTGGTACTTAACGTGCTAAAGTCAATTCACTACCAGCTACTACTACCGACATCTTACCCACTCTTACTTTAACCTGCGCTTTGGTATCGGCATCCTGTACAATACCGATTTTACCAGTAAATAATCCTGACATAATACGCACTTTATCACCGGCACTAAAAGAAGTAGCCTGACGACGCTTTTGTTGTTTTTCTTCTTGCAGTTGTTTTTGAGCTTCAATGTGGTCGTTATCACGTGTCCATGTGACAAAGCGATAAACTGGCAATAGTGCTTTGATTGCTTCGGCAACTTGATCAACTATTGCTAATTCTGCCGCTATTACTTCTTCAGCAGCAATCGAATAGCCTAATTGCCATGCCGCCGAATTTTGCGCGAGGTCAGCAGCTTGTTCTTCAAGATGACCGAGGTTGGCATCTGTTACCATCTGCTTTTCATCCCCCAATCCCACGCTCGCGCCTTCTGGCAGGTCTTTAAATAAATCAAGCAAACGCTCGCGCTCCCAACCTTTTTGTAGTTTAGCAGCAATATTGCGCCGATCTACTTTAGCACCAGCAGCTACATGCAAACCAATCCAAAGCTCGTTTTGTCTTAAAACTACAGCAATTGATGCATGTTTATCTTGGGGGGCAATGTTAAGTAAGGCCGTTTGATCTAACTTCACTCGCTCAACAAAACTAGCTAATGCTCCTCGCGATGCCGCATCACGAAACCAAAAAATCCACTGGGCATCGACTTTTTTCTGGTTTGACAAATTTGGCATGTCGTCTGATGCGCCATGCTCAAGATTAGCAAGTTCATTTGCTAGCTGCTGCTGCAGGCGTTCACATAAGCCCAGCATATTGTCTTTAACGCGCATGCGAGGCAGATTATAGACATTGCTCGACCACTTTTCGGGGCTGTAGGTAGCAAATGCTTCTGTGGTAAATGCATTAAAGGGCTTCATCTCGTCCTCGGCGCTACTGATCCATTATTCCTACAGCGCCAAAGCCCTATTTCCTGCGCTAGGGTGGTATTCGTCAAGTCGATGATGCGTCAAATTTTAAAAAAAAACCGATCACCAATTGTGCTAACTATCTGTTTTTTCGTAACAGCATAAATTCGTCACGCACCGCTAAGCAAAAAAATCACAAAAATCGAGCAACTTTCCGTCCTAACAACACGAAAAAAATAATGGTAATAAATAATGACAGGAGATTAATGTCAGCAGATGCATACCCCTAGCATCAAATAATTGAAAGCTGCAATAATAAAGAGAAAAAAGAAGTAACTTATGAAAAAATATCTCGTCGATAACACCGTTATTTGGTTTCAACCTGGCTATAAATCATTAAAAACCGATGGCGATAATATTGAAAAAGTTGCCCAAGAAATTATAAATAAATTAGAAAAATATAATATCGAAATTTCCGCAAAATATACGAATTATAAATATGAATATATCAAAAAAGGTAAAGTTGATGCGAAAAGCTTTTTAGCAACAATAAAAAAATATGGATTTGATATTAATGATACATTACAACTTTTAGATGATATTGCTAATATTGATAATTATAATAAATCAATTTCTCTCGATAACCTCGATTTACAGCAAATAACCAATATCAATGATGGGTGTGATGATAATTATAAAAAATCTGAATCAAAGCTCAACGATTTTGTTAATAAGTCTCCCTATGCTGCGCTTCTAGTTGATAAAACCGCCAGGCGAGATATTCCCCGATGGTTTTCTCCCTTATGGACAAATCTGCATGTTGAGCTAGCTTCTATGCTTGCTCAATACTCTACCAGGATGGCAACTCTTAAAAACTCAAATATCCAACTTGAATCACAAGATATAAAATTGTTTTCTGGATGGGCAACGCAGGTAATTGCCGAAAATAACCCTTCGGGATACGCTTTGCTTTTTGCTTCTGAAAAAGAAAGCAAACAAGTTTTTACCGCCATTTGCGCGCTTTTTCCTGAATACCCAGGTTGGAAAAATGCTGCAGCAATTATTTGGAAAGGTATAAAAGATAAAGTCAATGCCACTAGTATATCTACAAATCAATTGATAAAGACTTTCCCTAAAAAACTACAAGAACCAATCAAGCTCATGGTTAGCGCCAACAATGGGATGGTTGGCTATTTAAAGATACTTAAAAACATCGATGGATTCAATACGTTGACGGTTGACGAGCAGCGAACGATCATTGAGTTAAAGCCATATATTCATGACAACCCCTCGATACTTGAGCTAACAGCAAAATTTATGGTTACTGCCCGACCAAATAACCGTAGTGAAATAATCAATATAGTAAAAACAATAGATCGAAATAAGCAAATGATTGCGCCTAAGTCAGCCAAAGCGATAACTAAGCTAACCCAAGAAGAGCAGTTGCTCTATTGGCGGCATTTAACATTTCCTGATGGCCCCTGCGCTTGTGATCTGAAAGATATACTTTTACATCCGTTATATCAATATATACCTAATATCTCGAAGCAAAATATTATTTCGCTCCTCAGTGCACGGCAAACTGAGAGCAAATATTTCATGTCCACCAACAACCAAATACCTGTCGGTTATAAATTAGCTCTCAAATGGATTTTCCAAGCTCTCGAAACCGCAAAAGATAAATGCACCAGCCCGCAATATTGGCAAGCTATAAACGATGTTGTTGAGGATGCTACTCAATTTTCCTGCACACTCCGAAATAGTGACTTAACAGCAAATTTTATGACGAATCTTGGGCTCGAGCGACTATTTCATAATAATGAGTTCTGCGCACTACCAACTGAACTCAAAGCTGCCGCTTTAAGCTATCTGCACACTTTTGCCGACAAACCAGAAAAGCTATCCATACTGATAGAATTGCTAGAATACCCTCAGCTAGTATTCGCATCTAGAGATGAACTTTTTAACTATGTAAACTTAGCCGATTCACTTGCTGAGTCAGATCGATTTTTATTTTTAAATTTCATCACCAGCGATTATTTTCTGTTGTTTTCCTCGGATGAAAGGCGATGCATTTTTGACGAAATCGCGGTATTAGCAAAAACCAATCACTTTGCGGATACTATCAGCAAAATACAGCCTTCTTTGGCAATCAAGGCAGCTTTGCAAAACAACGATTTCACCAGCGCTAAAGAACTACTAAATGTCGATGAAGTCCTTATAGCTATTAATACTAATCCATCGACTCTATCAAATGCGCATACTGTAAACTCGGCCCTGCAAAATCGCATATGTCTAGCAACTAGCATTCCGACAGAATTAGCTAGCGGTGATGGTGGTATTTTTTATTACCTAAATGAGGCTTTTGCTAAGCATAAACAACTAGGTGCGGCTATACGTGAAACCGGCGAGCGCGCTTCGATTGAAAAAAATAAGAACGCTTTTGCACCGGTGACCTATTCTGGTAGTACTTCGCTTTTGGATGAGGTTGGTATCGATAAAACTACTATAATAGGTATAATGAATACTAATTTTTATATTTGTGCCAATATTCCAATTCCATCAGGTGAGCTCGATAAAACTCTAACCTGCATCGAAGTGGCACAAAAAGAACATGGCGTTGATAATAAAGTTATTCGTTTTAACGATTTAACCTTAACCAAAGCCTATGCAAATAGCTATCGTATCATCAATAATACTGCCGCTGGTGAAGCGGTAGTATTAGCAATCTCTACCCATGCTCGTCCCAATCAACTTTCTACATGCGATGAGAAATCATTATCAATCGAGCACTTAAAAAAATTATATCAGCTTGCTGAAAGTCGTGGCGTACGCTTAGCGATAGTTGTTTCAGCATGCTATGGTGGGTCGCTGGTAAATAGTCTGCGCAAAGAAGAACTCGCTAAGATAACTTCTCGAAATCCTGGATATCAATCTGTGCAAAATCTACAAGCAATTTACGATGGCTTAATCGATGTTCGCACTTCGATTACTAATTATTTCAAACAAGCCGAAGAATTACAAAACGTAATTTTATCTACGGCTCACGGCCGGCATACCTTTAAGAAAATTTCTTTAAGCGAAAATCAAATTTTGGCTACCATTGCTAAACTATTTACCAAAGTAAAAAATGCAAGCGGTAAATTAGAAGCCGGGCAATCATTAGAAACGGCAGTTAAAGATCGCGATTTTATTTTCGCCAAAAAATATAAAGATATCAATAAACGCCGCAATAAATTCGATCACTTCCGTTATAAAGTAAAAGTAAGTTACGATAATACCTATATAGCTGAGCGTAACTATTTAGATGCTACCAAACAATTTATTAAAACGATTTCGAATTATTTAATCGACATAGAAAAGGCTCAAATCAAGCTAAAAGAAACAAGCGATTTGCTTGCTGATAAAAGCCTTTTTGCTAAAGCATTAAAAGACCTCAAGCAATTATTGACTGACCCACGTCTCACTGGAAACGCCGAAACCTTAACCAAAGATGATTTTATCAATCTTCTTGATGCAATCGACGCTTTACTTTCAAAATTGCTGATGGCTAGTTTTTCTTACCAAATTAATAGCACGACTGATAATCCACATTAGCTCTTAAGTTACCTTCCCGATGTATTATTTATATAATAATAAAA
>JAFGEK010000052.1 GCA_016931625.1 Deltaproteobacteria bacterium
GTTGTTATTCAGGCCTACAACATAGCGTTGATAAGTTTTATTGGTTACAAACTGCTTGGCGGTGATTTTTTTCTTCGCCAGCTTCTTCTCGTATGGCAATATATGCTTCACATTTGAACGACGGCGCGCAAACAAATTTTTTTACCACACGAGAAGAAGCGTTAACTGCTTTGCTTGAACAGCGAAAACAAGAGTCATTGTCCAATGATAATAAATCCCAATAATTTAATATTTTAATTTTTGCTGTCTGGGTCACGTAATCCCAATTCTTTCATTTTGTTTTGTAATCCTTTACGACTAATACCTAGGATTGCTGCTGCTTTAGTAACATTACCATTAGTTTCATCGAGTGCTTTGACAATAAGATCGCGTTCAATTTCAACGGTAGCCTGCTTTACTATATCTTTCATAGTAGTGTTGCCACTATCGATGGTAGGCATGTTTATGGTTTCGGTTTTAAAGGCAATATTAGGTATACTTGGGGAACTAAAACGGTACTCTAATTGCTTAAAATAATCGGGTAATTCTTTTATTTCTATTTTGCTACTTTCACAAAAAAGCAAAGTACGCTCAATTACATTTTCAAGTTCGCGAATGTTACCAGGCCAAGAATATAAACTGAGTCTTTGTAGGGCTTCTTCACTAATGCCGTTCACATTTTTATTTAATCTTTTGTTGTATTTTTCAATAAAAGCTTGAGTCAGATAAGGGATATCTTCTTTACGCTCGCGTAGCGGTGGCAACGCAATTGGTACAACATTAAGCCGATAGTATAGATCTTCACGAAAACTTCCATCTTCAATTTGCTTAACCAGGTCACGATTTGTTGCAGCAATAACTCGCACATCAACTTTTATGCTGCGAATGCCACCGACACGTTCAAATTCACTTTCTTGCAGAGCGCGTAAAAGTTTAACTTGCATAGCTGTCGGTATTTCAGCAATTTCATCAAGAAATAGCGTACCGCTATCTGCAAGCTCAAAACGTCCAGGTTTAGATGATATTGCGCCAGTAAAGGCCCCGCGTTCGTAACCAAAGAATTCACTCTCCATGAGGTCTTTTGGAATTGCAGCACAATTAACTTTTATAAAAGGTTTGCCTTTGCGTAGTGAATTATCATGAAGTGCAGAAGCGACTAATTCTTTACCGGTACCGCTTTCACCAGTTATGAGAACTGTCGAAGGGGTGGCTGCAACCTTTTCGATAACGCCGTAAATCTCACGCATTCGTGATGATTCACCAATTATTTGATAACGACCACCTGAATCACCACTATCGACTAGGTGCGTTTGTGTAATTGAATGCACAGAAGCTGCTTTACGCACAGATAGCTTTAATTCATCGCGATCAAAAGGTTTAGTGATATAGTCAAAGGCGCCTTCTTTCATAGCGCTTACTGCAGTATCTACACTTCCGTGAGCAGTAATGACAATAACTGGTAAACTGGGATCGATGGTTTTAACTAAACGAAGCAGTTCTAAACCATCCATACCAGGCATACGCAGATCTGTGATTAGGATGTCGATATCATTTGAATTAAGAACATCTATAGCAGCTTCACCATTAGCAACCGCTAAGGTTTCATAACCCTCACGTTTTAATAATGCACACAGAACTTTGCGCAGGTTTGATTCATCATCTGCAATTAGTACTGTAGTCAAAGTTAGTCACCTTATCGAATGAATAGTTTACGAAAATCTGTAAAATCATTTGGCAATACCCCTATAGTTTCAAGAAGGGAATACTGGACGATAATTTTTTATTTTAAAATGCTGCTGATTGTTTAGCGAAAATATTTAACTGTAAGCGTTTTGCAAAAAATTATTGAATAATTAATAGTTATAGTGACTCAGTAAATTCAGTCGTGATAGACTTTGTATCAAGTCGTTTATGGCCAATAGTGGACGATGATATGCAAAAAGAGATTAAGCCTGAAAATGAAATAAAGCCATCGAATAACGAATTGCTTGAATTTTTGTCTAATGTACCTGCGGTTTCACAAGATAAAAGTATTAAATCAAGTTCGGTTTCACAAAAAGATAATCATATTGAATCAACATTAACTGCTAAAAAAGAAAGCAAAATTGCGAGTATCCATACTGCTAAAGATAATGCTAATAATTTGTTATTGTTACAAAAGCGTAAATTGACTTTGCCAACGTTTCAAAAAAACTTTAAATATTCAAATGATGGTGTTCTGGCAAATCATTTCAGGTGGATGAATTTGATGTCAAATAATCAGCCCACACCTAATGATTCACCTAAAGCAAAGAAGAAATCTATCTATGTTTTTACAGCAATGGTAATTACGCTTGTTTTGTTATTTGCAATAATTTGGCTATCTACTCAGAATTGGTCGATTTTTTCTTTAGATAAAAAGGGGTATAGCGCAGCAAATAGCAAAGCTAATAGCTCAGATATTAAAAGTGAATATTCTCAGCAAGCAGTTAAATATTATCATGAAGCAAATGCAAAATTAGCAAATCATAATCCTCAGGCCGCCATTATCGCTTTGAAAAGAAGTATTGATATTGATCCAAGTTACAGTCTTGCCTATCGTTCTTTAGGAATTGCCTACATGTTAATTGGCGAGGAAAATTCAGCAATAAATGCTTATGAAAAATTTATTGCACTTGCACCAGGGCATCGTGATGCTGCAAAAATACATCAATTGGTGACCGAATATCGCCGACGCACTATTGAGCGATAAGGTTATCAATTATTTATGAGGGTGTGTCCCTGATAAACGTCAGCCAATTATAATATTGACTAATACGACCGCGAACAACATCGGCGTAAGCTTGGCATAGAATATTAGTAATTGAGCCTGGAACACCTTCATTAATAATACGCTTATCTAAATGGACAATTGGTACAATTTCAGCAGCAGTACCAACAATAAATAATTCATCAGCAAGATATAAATCATCTCGCGTTAAGCGACATGGTGTTGTTTTTATGCCTCTATCTTTTGCTAACTTTACAATGGTATCGCGCGTTATTCCTAAAAGAGCTGCTGTTGGTTCTGGCTCAAAAAGGTGACCATCCTTAACAATAAAAACATTTTCACCGGTAGCTTCTGCGATGCATCCATCGTTGTCCAAAAGTAGTGCTTCATCATATCCATCTTCGTATGCTTCCATTTTGGCTAAGATTGAGTTTGCATATAACGCAGCTATTTTGGCTCTAGTTAGATGGGCATTATTAGAAGGTCGTCTAAATGACGAGATTTTAGCATTGATCCCATTTTTTATTGCTGATTTTCCTAAGTAGGCCTCCCATGGCCAAGCTGCTATTGCCACATGGACATCAACTCCTTGCACAGATAGCCCAAGTTTATTGGAGCCATAAAAAACGATTGGACGAATGTAGGCTTGTTCCAATTGATTGTGTTGTAATAGCCGTATTATTGCATCAGCTAGAATTTGAGTATCGTAAGGCATTGGCATACGAAAAATTTTTGTGGTATTCGCGAGACGACGCAGATGTTCAAAAAGACGAAATATTGCGCCACCATCATTTTCGGTGTTGTAAGCACGAATACCTTCAAAAGCACTAACACCATAATGTAGCGAATGAGTCATTACATTTGTAGTAGCTTGCTGCCAGGGAACAAATTTGCCATCATACCAAATGAACTTACTGTTACCGAAACTCATATGTTTTAAACCTCCAAAGTAGGTAGTGTCCCTGAATGTCTCCCGCCGATTTTTACGAATATTTACGAACATTTAGGAACATTCAGGGGAACATTCAGGGACACTACATAGTATTTTTTATTTGTAACATTCGTAAAAAAAAGATAAATAATAAAAATATATACATATAATTCGGAAATATCGAACAATGAATAGACTTCTTGCCATGCAAGTATTCGCACGTGTTGTTGAATGCGGTAGTTTTACCAATGCAGCAGCTTCATTGAAGATATCGCGTGCACGTACCAGTGAAGCAGTTCAAGATCTTGAAGCAATACTAAACACACGTTTGTTATACCGTACGACAAGACAATTATCGCTTACGGATGATGGGCGAGCATATTATGCACGTGTGCGAAGTATTCTTGCTGAGATTGATGAAGCTGAAAGTGAAATTGGCAAATCTCCAGCTAACATTCGCGGTCGCCTACGTGCGGTAATGCCTATTGCACTTACTAAGTTATTTGTACTGCCTATGTTACCAGAATTATTGCAAAAACATCCCGAATTAGAACTTGAAATTAGGCTTGAAAATCGTCGTGCTGAGTTGCTACGTGAAGGGTTTGATTGTGCCGTTACCTATGGTTCGCCATATGATCAAGAATTAGCTGCTCGTAAACTTGCCAAAACCAGGTTGTTAACTTGTGGATCACCAAGTTATTTTTTAAAACACCCATATCCGAATACCCCTAATATGCTTAATGAGCACAATTGCATATTAGTTATTGGACCACAGACAGGTGAGGCTACCCCATGGGAGTTTCAACATGGCCAAACGCGCATCATAGAAAAACCTATTGGTAATCTGGCATTTAACTCAATGGAAGCATGTATTGAAACAGCTTGTATGGGTCTTGGTTTAATCCAGGTGCTTTCATCTGTTGCTTTTGACTCAATCCGTCAAGGTCGTTTAATACAAATTTTAGCAGATTATACCTGCAATGGTCCGAGTTTATACTTTGCTTATCCGCCAAATAGGCAAGCTTCAGCGCGTTTAAGGATATTTGGTGACTTTTTAAAAAATGCTTTTTCGCAATTCGATGTTGACTAACACCTTTGTTAATAAAATAGACACAAACCCAATATTGCCCTATTAGCTAATAACGATAGACAATTGAGACGTACTTTACGCTATGCTATCGGCGAGTTTCATGGACAAAAATAGAGTTTTTAAATTTCGTATAGTTTCTCCGCAGCCACGTACCCGGTTTGGTCGGTTTCTACGTTTGGTTGCTTTAATAGCAGTAGTCGGAGTTTTTTTAGGTAGTGCAAGCATATTGGCCATCTATCTTAAATATGCGCCAACTCTACCTAGTTTTGATTCTATCGATGATTATCAGCCAATAGTCGGAACTAGAATTTATTCTGCAGATAACCAATTGATAGGTGAATTTGCACTTGAACGACGTGTGCCAGTATCAATGAATCGTATTCCGGTTTTGTTGGCAAAGGCTTTTGTCGCCGCTGAAGATCAGCGTTTTTATTACCATGGTGGGCTCGATTATATCGGCATAACTCAAGCTATTATTGATAAAATTATTCACCCAGCTTCTAAGCTTCGTGGTGCCTCAACTATTACCCAGCAGGTTGCAAAAAGTTTGCTTGCCACTCATGAAAGTTATGAAAGTGCTACAGCTCGTTCATTTACCCGCAAAATTCGTGAAGCCATTTTTGCTCGGCGTTTAGAAGGCGTGCTTAGTAAAGACCAAATTCTCTATCTTTACATGACCCAAATATTTCTTGGTCATAAGGCTTACGGTGTGCAAGCCGCTGCTGAACATTATTTTCGCAAAAACGTTTGGGACCTGAATTTAGCAGAAATGGCTACAATTGCCGGTTTAGGGCAACGTCCAAGTGATTATTCACCAGTTTCGAATAAAGAAGCGGCGCGGGAGCGACGTGGTTATGTGTTGCGCCGTATGGCTGAAGAAGGTTTTATCAGTGACGCAAAGGCAAAGGCAGCTAGCCAAGTAGACCTTAAGGTCTATCCGCGTGAAGAGTTATACTTAAAAGTTGCCCCATATTTTACTGAGCAAGTTCGTCGGGAACTGGTTGAGCGCTATGGTGAAAAAGCCATTTTAGAACAAGGGTTAAATGTTTATACTGCAGTAAATATTGAGTATAATTATTATGGTCAGCAAGCTATATTTCGGGGACTGCGAGCTTTAGATAAGCGTCAAGGATATCGTGGTAGTTTAGCTCGTTTAAAGACCGAAGCGCTTCGTGAAAAGTTTATCAGAAAATATCGTGATTATTTAGGTTTAAGTAAAAATGAAACGCTCATTTTTAATGCACAAAAAAATTATGTCGCTTTAGTTCGTGATATTTCAAATAATGGCTTTATCGCCACAGTAGATGTAGCTGGGAATATTGGTAGTTTGCCGCTGGCAACCATGCGTTGGGCGCGAAAACCTAATCCCATAATTCGTTGGGACACTCACCAAGTAATGAATATAAATGACGTACTTAAAGTGGGTGATCTTATCGTAGTGCACAAAGTAAGTCGTAATAATGTTCTACAATATGACATGACTCCAGCAATGCTTGCTGCTTTGCCTGCGGCAGGTAATTTTTTTGCATTAGAGCAAGAGCCGATTGCGCAAGCCTCGCTAATGGCAGTTGACCCAAGAACGGGTTATGTTTCTACGCAAATTGGGGGATATAATTTTGAGAAATCTACATTTAATCGTGCAGTGCAAGCATGTCGTGAACCTGGTAGCTCTTTTAAACCTATTGTTTATTCAGCAGCAATTGATAAGCTTGACTACACTGCATCAACAATAATCGAAGACAAACCAATAATATTCGATGATCCAGATAATGCAGTTCGTTGGAAACCTGGTAATGCGGGCCAAGAGTTTCTTGGGGAAATTACTTTACGTACAGCGCTTAAAGATTCTATCAATTTGCCAGCTATTCGTGTTGCTGAGGCTGTAGGTATTGAAGATATTATAAAGAATGCACGACGTTTGGGCATAACTACTCCGCTTAAACGTGAGTTAGGCACTGCAATTGGCTCATCTTGTACAACCCTTTATGATTTGATTAATGTTTACACTACATTGAGCCAATATGGTCGACGACGTGATGTGATTTTTATTCGTCGAGTTGTAGATCGTTATGGCAATATTCTTGAAGACCAAAGTGCACCAACTGATTCGACTTTAGATTTGGTCAGTAGACTTGATCGCAGTTACACCGAACTAGTAGCTCCTAAACGTCAAGCCCTTGATCCGCAAACTGACTTTTTAACCGTTAGTCTGCTTAAAAACGTTATAAGTGAGGGTACTGGTATTGGTGCTTCAAAGTTAGGGCAACCACTAGCCGGTAAAACTGGTACAACTAACGAATCCTATGACGCTTGGTTTTTTGCTTTTTCGCGTAACTTTGTTTCTGGCGTTTGGGTGGGCCATGATAAAAAAGAGAGACCCCTAGGTGTGAATGAACAGGGCGGAAAAACCGCATTGCCAATTCTTGTCGATTTTGCTGGTAAGGTTTTTAAAGATTACACTGTTAAACAGCCTACCAAAATAGAGCAACCAGATTTTTCGCCGCCGTCTGGAGTAGTACAAGCGACTATTGATGCCGAGACTGGTTTGCTAGCGCGCCCAAATACTATTCGACGTGTAAGAGCTTGGTATCGCCAAGGTTCTGAGCCTACTGAACAAGCTCCTGATAAAACCAAATTTAATCCTGATCAAGACGACCCTTATCGTATTGATACGCCTCTATAATTAGGGACATCCAGCTGTATCTGCATTACTTGTTATTTGATCCATCAGACATAACCTATTGGTGCTGGTGCCTGGCACCAATTTTTAGGAGCACCAATTTTTAGGAATACTTTTTATTAAACATCACTAAGTGTTATATTTTTTAATCTATATTGACAAATAAGTATAGAATTGCCATTTAATAATTATAATGCAATTATCATCACAAGAAGAATATGGGTTAAGATGTTTATTGCAAGTTGCACGTCATGAAGACTTAGAACCTCTACAAATAGCTGAAATAGCCCAACGAGAAGGATTAAGTTTTGAATATACTGCCAAACTCATGTGCAGTTTGAGGCAAGGTAGGTTGGTTATTAGTACTAGGGGGCAAAGTGGTGGATATCGTCTGGCACGCCCTGCATCAGAGATCTCTATTTGGGAAGCCGTAACTGTCTTAGGTGGCCCCTTATTTTCTGACGAGTTTTGCTCATCTCACCCTGGAAACCTAAGGGATTGTATACATTCTACAGATTGTTCAGTGCGTGCTTTATGGCGCTGGGTGGGTAATGAAATAAGTAAAATATTGCGGCATATTAGTTTGGCTGATATGGACCGCCACGAAAAACCAATGGGGCTTTGGCTAGGTAGCGATAATTTTTCAACAGTAACTAATGAAGAATTTAATAAAACTAAGGCTAATGATTTGGTGCAAATAGGCAAAATCGCACCCAATCAATAAAAACCAAACGCAAGAGAGTATACGATGAGTACCGCCAACCAAGCGGCTGAGATAGCGAATACAGAATATAAATGGGGCTTTGTCACTAACATTGATAGTGATGTTGTAGAGCCCGGGCTAAGTGAAAAAGTCATAGCATTTATTTCACATAAAAAAAACGAACCAGAATGGATGCTTAATTGGCGACTTGATGCCTACAAAAAATGGCTGCGCATGGAAGAACCCCACCACTGGGCCAAAGTCAAATATCCCAAGATTGATTATCAAGCAATTAGCTATTTTGCGGCTCCCAAACATAAAGAAGCGCCAAAATCGCTTGATGATATTGATCCTGAGATTAAGCGTACTTTTGATAAACTTGGTATTCCTTTAGAAGAACAGATGATTTTAGCAGGCGTGGCTGTTGATGCGGTATTTGATTCAGTATCAGTCGCTACTACTTTTAAGCAAAGGCTAAGTGATTTAGGAATAATTTTTTGTTCGTTTGCTGAAGCTGTACAAAAGCATCCAGATTTAATTAAAAAATATATGGGTTCAGTTGTTCCAACCGGTGATAATTTTTTTGCTGCCTTGAATTCTGCGGTTTTTACTGATGGCTCGTTTGTATATATTCCTAAGGGTCTTCGTTGCCCAATGGAGTTGTCTACTTATTTTCGTATTAACGCCCGCAATACCGGGCAATTTGAACGCACTTTGATTATTGCTGATGCTGGTTCACATGTGAGTTACTTAGAAGGTTGTACTGCACCGCAGCGTGATGAAAATCAACTTCATGCAGCAGTAGTTGAATTAATTGCCGAACCAGGAGCTCATATAAAATATTCAACCGTACAAAATTGGTATCCTGGCAATAAAGAAGGCAAGGGCGGTATTTATAATTTTGTTACTAAACGAGCCAAGGCAATGGCCGACTCTAAAATTTCGTGGACTCAGGTTGAAACCGGTTCAGCGATTACTTGGAAATATCCTAGCTGTATTTTACAAGGTGATAATGCAGTTGGTGAATTCTACTCAGTAGCAGTAACTAACAATCGCCAACAAGCTGACACTGGTACTAAAATGATTCATTTAGGTAAAAACACTCGAAGCACCATTGTCTCAAAGGGTATATCAGCAGGTCATGCACAGCAAACGTACCGTGGTTTAGTTCATATTGGGGCCAAAGCCGATGGCGCCCGTAATCGCTCAGAATGTGATTCACTACTTATTGGTGATAAATGCGGAGCACATACTTTTCCATATATTGATGTTAAAAACTCTACGAGTGATGTAGAGCATGAAGCATCCACAGCAAAAATTAGTGAAGACCAAATTTTTTATTGTCAACAGCGTGGACTGTCAGTCGAAGATGCAGTTAGCATGATTGTAAACGGCTTTTGCCGCGAAGTCATTCGTGAATTACCCATGGAATTTGCGGTCGAAGCACAAAAACTTTTAGGCATTTCTCTTGAGGGGAGTGTGGGCTGATGTTAGCAAAGGGCGAAGTAATGTTAGAAATAAAAAATCTCCATGCCAGCGTTAATGGCAAGGCCATTTTAAAAGGTGTTAATTTGGTAGTAAAAGCCGGTGAAATGCATGCCATAATGGGACCCAATGGTTCGGGCAAGAGCACTCTTGCTAATGTATTAGCGGGACGTGAAGGCTATGAAGTTACTGACGGTGAAATAATTTTTGCAGGTAAAAATTTATTAGAACTTCCAGCAGAAGAGCGTGCTTGGGCGGGTTTATTTCTTTCTTTTCAGTATCCCATCGAAATTGCCGGTGTTGCAAACGCCTATTTTCTTAAAGCATCGATTAACTCTATTCGTAAACAACGCGGTCAAGTTGAACTTGATGCCATTGAGTTTCTTGAACTCATCCGCGATAAAATGAAACTCGTAGAAATGGATGAGAAGTTTTTAAATCGCTCAGTCAACGAAGGTTTCTCTGGTGGTGAAAAGAAACGTAACGAGATTTTGCAAATGGCTTTGCTCGAACCGCAACTAGCCATACTCGATGAGACTGATAGCGGTTTAGATATTGATGCCCTTCGTATCGTGGCTAATGGAGTTAATGCAATGCGTTCTAATGAGCACTCAATGTTAGTTATTACGCATTATCAACGTTTACTTGAATATTTGGTGCCGGATCATACACATGTATTAATCGCAGGGCGTATTGTACGTTCAGGTGGCAAAGAGTTAGCACTCGAACTCGAAGAACGTGGTTATAGTTTTATTGAAGCAGAGCTAAAACAAAACGAACGATCTCTTTTGGAGATGCAGTAATGTCTGCCACTGCATCGGTTACTTTACCTGTTGGATATTATAAAAATAGTGTCCAACAAGAACTATTCACTAAAGCGTATCAGTATTGGCTTGATCTAAGTAAAAACATTAGCAAGCAATTACCAGGAGCTAATTTAGCCTTCTTTGCTAAATTACGAGAACGTGGGTATGAGGCATTCGCTAAGCTAGGTTTACCCACTAGACGTGACGATGACTGGAAATATACGCAACTCGATACAATTGCTGCTAATAATTTTTCATTATTAGGTTTAAGTGCGCTGGCACCTGTTTATAATGATGTTAATTCAGAAGTACCTTGTTCGCGTCTTGTTCTTGATACTGCTGCAGTATCAAATACTCATTTAGTATTTTCTAGAGGTCATTGTTTAAAAGCCATTTCAGCAATTGGTGATTTGCCTGCTAGTGTAACCGTTACAAATTTGCGAGCAATTTTACAGACGGCTCCTGATTTAGTTGCAACAATTTTAGGTAAAGCTGCTGATATTAATGACCATGGTTTTGCGGCATTAAATGCAGCATTATGTTGTGATGGTTATGTTATTCACGTTAAACGCGGTGTACAACTTGATTACCCAATTTTTATAACTTTAATTAATTCATCTGCTAAAATTGCTGGTCATAAAAATACGGCATCAGTAATTAATCAAGAAGATGATATTGCTGCGACATTTATGCGTAACCTTGTTATTGTTGAAGAAGGGGCTAAGGTTCAAATTATTGAACAGTATCTTAGCGATGATAATGCAATATCATTTATGAATGCTGTTACTGAAATGAGAGTTGGCTCTGGCGCTCAAGTTGCTCACTATAAACTTGCAGAAGAAGCAAACAGCACTATGCATTTCAGCAGCCTTAATGTTTTAGTAGAACGCGATGCAAGTTTTCAAAGCAATCTGATTGCTAACGGTAGCGCTTTAGCTCGCCTTGAAACGAGAGTGAAGCTTAAAGAACCAGGTGCAAATTGCAATCTTAACGGATTATATCTACCGCAAGATAAACAACATATTGATTGTTTTACAAGTATTATTCATGAAAGTCCGTTTACTACCAGCAACGAACTTTATAAAGGAATTATTGCTGATTCAGGACGTGGGGTATGGACAGGCCGTGTCTTAGTTGTTCCTGATGCACAAAAAATCAGCGCCATGCAAACTAATCGCAACCTATTGCTATCAACGCAAGCTCATGTAGATACACGTCCGCAGCTTGAAATTTATGCTGATGATGTCAAGTGTTCACACGGCGCAACAGTCGGGCGTTTAGATAATGAAGCTTTGTTTTATTTACGCTCTCGTGGAATAGATTATGACTCTGCTCGCTCAATGTTGGTATTTGCCTTTATTCGCGAAGTAATCACCGTTATGTCAGAATCACCTCTTATAGCTGAGCTTGAGAATTCTTTAACTGCTGGGGGATTTGTTAATCGCAAAGGACATTAATGAGTGCATTAATATATCAAACTGACTCTTTGTATGATGTCAATAAATGGCGCCAAGATTTCCCCATATTAAATGAGAGCGTCCATGGGATGCGGCTGGCATATTTAGATAATGCGGCAACAACACAAAAACCAAAAGCGGTTATCGATGCAATAACGAATTACTATACTCACGATAATGCAAACGTGCATCGTGCTGTGCATATGCTTTCGTCACGGGCGACTAAAGCTTATGAGAATGCCAGAATACAAGCGCAGCGTTTTTTAAATGCTAAGAGTAAGAGCGAAATTGTTTTTGTGCGTGGTGCAACTGAAGCAATTAATTTAGTTGCACAAACTTTTGTGCGCTCAAAAGTTATGGCTGGTGATGAAATATTAATATCAGGTCTTGAACATCACTCAAATATTGTACCGTGGCAGCTTATTTGTGATGAGCTTGGAGTAAAATTAAAGGTTATTCCCATTGCCGATAATGGTGATTTAGAATTAGATAAAATTGATGAATTAATAACTTCGCGAACACGATTTTTAGCGGTTACTCATGTTTCAAATGCTCTTGGTACTATTGTGCCAATCAGTGAGTTGATTACCAAAGCTCATCAACGAAATATTCCAGTTTTAATCGATGGGGCACAAGCTGCACCTCATATTAATATTGATGTACAGGCTCTTGAACCGGATTTTTATGTGTTTTCTGGGCATAAAGTTTATGGACCAACTGGTATCGGCGTTTTATATGCTAAGCTTGAGCATTTAGAATCTATGCCGCCGTGGCAGGGTGGTGGTGATATGATTCTTAGTGTTACTTTTGAGAAAACAACATATAATGAACCTCCATATAAATTTGAAGCTGGTACACCCGATATCGCGGGAGCAATTGGATTAGGCGCAGCTTTAAAATATGTTAGAAGCATCGGTATCGAGCAAATACATAAGTATGAAACGAGTCTGTTAGAATATGCTACGCAAGAGCTTCAAAAAGTTGCAGGTTTACGTATTGTTGGTACGAGTGTAAATAAAGCGGCGATTATTTCTTTTGTGTTAGATGATGTACATCCGCATGATATTGCCACAATAATTGATCAAGCCGGTGTTGCAATTCGCAGTGGTCATCACTGTGCTCAACCAATTATGGATCGCTACTGTTTGCCTGCCACAGCACGTGCATCACTTGCTCTTTATAATACCCATGAAGAGATTGACCGTTTGGTGACAGCTGTGGTTGAAGCCAGAAAGGTATTTGGCTGATGTCGTCATTACGTGAATTGTATCAAGAAGTTATTCTTGATCATAATAAAAGCCCGCGTAATTGCAAAGAAATAGCAAATGCCACTCATCATGCAGATGGCCATAATCCACTTTGTGGTGATAAAATAAAGGTTTATTTAGTTATTGAAGATAATGTTATCAAAGACGTTAGTTTTATTGGCAGCGGCTGCGCAATTTCGACAGCATCGGCATCGTTGATGACCGAAAGCTTAAAAGGTAAAAGTGAAAGCGAGGCGCGGCATATTTTTGAACGAATGCATACATTATTAACTGATGAACATGAACCTGAGAGTATTGCGGGGCTTGGTAAGTTGGCAGTGTTTGCTGGGGTACGTGAATTTCCCATGCGCGTTAAATGCGCTACGCTATCTTGGCATACATTGATGGCAGCGTTGAATAGGAAGGGTAGCGAAGATGGACCAGCTACAACCGAGTGAAAAAATAGCAAATTCAATGCCTGAATCAGATGGACTTTCTGCCATTGTGCGAGATACGCAAAATGGTATCGATGAGCACCCAGGTCTTTTAGGGAAAGTTGTTGAAGTACTGCGTGATATTTATGACCCAGAGATCCCGGTAAATATCTACGATCTTGGTTTGGTCTATGATATTCATATTATTAATGAACGTGTTATCATACGAATGACGTTAACTTCACCAATGTGTCCAGTCGCTGAATCACTTCCATCTGAAATAAAGCGTCGCGTTGAGACAATTGATGGCGTAACTGAAGCTAATATTGATTTAGTATGGGATCCACCATGGAATATGGATAAGATGTCAGAAGCAGCTCGTTTGCAGCTCAATTTCTTTTACTAATTTTTTATTAATTTGGCAAAGGGGTTATTGCTAAATTTGGGGTTATTGCCTTTTGACTTTATTGTTGGTTTCTGATTGTTGTGATATTTATTTTGAAAAGATTTATCAGGGCTAGGCTCTAATGGTTTTTGTTTTGCTTGTTGGTTTACCGGGGCTTCAATCTTTGCTGTAAGTGCAAGCCTTTTACGTTCAATATCTATTTCAAGTATTTTTACTTTTAAGCGGTCCCCGGTTTTTACTACAGTATTAGGGTCTTTAACAAATCTATGTGAAAGCTGGGATACGTGCACTAAACCATCGTGGTGTACACCAATGTCAACAAAAGCCCCAAAAGCGGTGACATTGGTTACTATTCCTTCGAATACTTGGCCAATTTGTAGATCTTCGATAGTTTGCACATCATCACGAAATTTCGGCGGTTCAAAACTTTTGCGTGGATCGCGACCGGGTTTTTTTAATTCAGCAATAATATCTCTTAATGTTGGTTCACCAACTTCATCGCTTAAATATTGTGTAATATCTATATTAGCTATTAGTTCATCATTGCCTATAAGTTTTGCTAAAGGAACGCATAGATGCTTAGCCATTAAGGTAACAAGCTCATAACGTTCTGGGTGAACAGCAGAAGCATCTAATGGATATTTGCCATTACGAATACGTAAAAAACCAGCAGCTTGCTCAAAAGCACGTGGGCCAAAACCACTAACCGATTGCAGGTCATGTCTTTGAGAAAATGGGCCGTTTTGGTCACGGTAGGTTATAATTTTTTGGGCTAACGAAGGCCCAATACCTGCCACCCGCGCCAGCAATGAAGCACTAGCTGTGTTGAGTTCAACACCAACATGATTGACACAGCTTTCAACTACCTCATCTAATTTTTTAGCGAGCAATGGTTGATGCACATCGTGCTGATATTGACCGACCCCAATTGCTTTAGGGTCAATTTTTACTAATTCAGCAAGTGGGTCTTGTAAACGCCGTGCAATAGAAATTGCCCCACGAATAGTAATATCTAACTCAGGGAATTCTAGGCGTGCAATATCAGAGGCAGAATAGACGCTGGCCCCGGCTTCATTGACAGAGATCACAACAATTTCTTTTAAAGTGGATTTTTTAAGGATATGACGTACAAAAGTTTCAGTTTCACGTCCACCGGTACCATTACCGATAGCAATAGCAAATGGTTTATGGCAATTAATAAAGCTGATTAATTTTAATTGCGCTTCTTTGTTTTTTGCTTCACCGCGACTTGGATAGATGGTGATTGAATCCAGGTATTTACCAGTACTATTAACCGCAACGCATTTGCAGCCAGTACGCAAACCTGGATCAATACCAATAACTACTTGTTCACCCAATGGTGGTGATAAAAGTAAATTTTTTAAATTGCTTGCAAAAATTTCAACGGCTTCCCGATCTGCCTGCAGTTTTAATTCGAGGTGTACATCACTGGTTACTGAGGGACAAATAAGCCGAGTTAAGCTGTCGCTAATTGCGGTTTGAAGTTCGTTAGCAAAAGGAGAGTTAGGTTTTAAGCCCATTAACGATGCTAATGTTGGTATTAATTCTTCGGTATTTATTTCTATGTTTATTTTTAAAATTCCTTCACGTTCTCCTCGACGTACTGCCAGAAAACGATGTGAGGGAACTGTAGCTATAGGTTCATTGTAATTATAATATTGCTCGAATTTTGTTGGCTTATCAGTTTTTTTAGCGATGGCTGATGAAACTAGTAATCCCTTATAGCTAAAAGCTTTACGAATTATAGCACGGATCTCTGCATTTTCAGCTACTATCTCAGCAACAATATCGCGGGCGCCCATAAGTGCGGTTGTGGCGTCAGCTACCTTATCGCAAATATATTCTTTTGCCGAAGTTATAGGATCACCCTTAGTTGGCTGCTTTAATATTAATTCAGCTAAAGGACCCAAACCTTTTTCACGAGCAATCGCCGCACGTGTACGACGCTTGGGTTTATAGGGAAGATAAAGGTCTTCGAGAGTCGCTTTGGTTGTACAAGCATTTATTTTTGCTTCAAGTTCAGGAGATAATTTGCCAGCTTCTGTTATCGCCGCAATAATACTTTGGCGTCGTTCTTCGAATTCTAATAAATAAGTGCGCCGTTCTTCAATATTGCGTATTTGCACTTCATCAAGACCGCCAGTAGCTTCTTTACGGTAGCGAGCGATAAAAGGTACAGTACTACCGCTATCAAGCAATTTTGTAACTGCAATAATTGCGTTTGCAGCTAAATTTAGTTCTTCAGCCAGTTTGGGCACTGGATTATATGTAGTATCCGACATTAGGACTCCCAATATAAATTAGAGCCTGTATATATCGCGTAAAGACCAAAATGGTACAATGAGATTAACCAAATTATTACTATAAAAAGCCATCATTTTGCTTTTCAAGCATTGCTATAAAAGCACTGGTTGACCCGAATATTAAGTGAATGCTATCGACAATATTTTATCCTCATGTGTTAGGAGCACGATATGCAAATTGAGTCAGTATGTGAGCTTTTTGACCGACATGTGCCTGAACGTTTACAGACAAAACCTGAAATCGCTCAAAAAGTTAATGCTATTTTTAAATTTGTCATCTCCGGAGAAGAAGGTGGCATTTGGACAGTTGATTTAACCCAAGCTGGTGGTCGTGTTATAAAAAGTGATGATGAAGCTCAATGCGTTATTACAATTAGTGCTCAGGATATAATTGCAATTGTAAATGGGAAGCTTAGCGCGCAAAAGGCTTTTATGTTCGGTAAACTTAAAGTAGCTGGTGACATTAGCCTTGCTTTAAAGCTAGGCACCATATTTGGTTAAGTAATAATTATGGAGCGCTAAACTGATGCGATTTAGGTGGTGGCGTTTATTACCTGCTATTCTATGGGCAGGTGCGTTATTTTTTCAATCATCGCAAACAACATTACCCAGCTCATTTTTTTTATTTAAAGGTAGTGATAAAGTATTGCACGTAATTGCTTATGCAATTCTAGCGGTTTTTGTGTATATTGGCTTGCCAAAATTTTGTAGTTATCCAACAATTATTGCATTTAGCTTTTCTGCTATTTACGCTATTAGTGATGAAATACATCAAGCTTTTGTACCTGGACGTACATGTGATATTTATGATTGGCTTGCTGATATTATAGGTGCGTTAATTGGGATAGCATTTTTTATAAAATTAAAAAGAATGACTAAAAACAAAATACAAAATACAAAATAATTAATACTTATGGTTTTGCTTCATTTGTATTAAGCAAACGTAGTTGTGGCAATTTAGTAGTAAGATTCTTTATACGTGTGTTTAAAACATCACCGACATCTTTGCGAGCATGAATTAATTTTGCAATACCCTCTGAATAGTCTTGTTTCATCATGCGTAGATTAATGAAAGCATCAGCAATTTCAGGATTTATTTCAGAACCGCATTTAGCTGCTGCTATCTCAAAATCTTGATTCCATTTTTGCTCAAAAGAATTTAGTCGTTCTTTTACAAAAAAAGCATGAGCACGTGAGAGGGTATGGGTAACCTCTGATTCTAATTGGTCACGTAAATTAACAAGTTGACGCAAGCACCAATTATGAGCTTGCACACGGGCGATTTCATCTAAAGTATCAAAAGCTGGCGGACGTCCGTATAACGTAGTAAGCATACTACCAAAGATTACTACAAAAGTATAAATACATAAGGACCAAAAAGGCCCTAAAATAAATACTCTGCCCCAAAAACTACGTTCTTTTTGATTTTTAATTTTAATCATTTGGAATTGGTACAGGGATCACAAATTCACCCTTGCTCCCAGTAACGCCCAGACCAACAAGCATCGGTATTAAGTCGACCCCAAGCTCTGTTGCATAAAGATCAATACTCACACCAGCTATTGGTATACCATCAGGTGAAAGCACACGGCCATATACAAAAACAGGATTATAAAGATTTATATCGATATATTTGTCTTTATCGCTAACGCTTTTTAACACCCGATATCTTGGCAGCGGTACTCCAACAGGTGGTTGTACAACTAAATCGTAGTCGCCGGGGTCGATATCAAGGTAAAAACTTCCAGAATCGTTACTATCGATATCATAATAGCGAGCTGTAGGTACATCACGCAAGGTTAGGGAGATATGCGCAGCGGCTAATGGTATCTTTTGATTAGTATAAATCATGCCAGAAAAGCGTACCTTTTTTATGGCAATAAGTGCTATATCGTTAGTGCCCTCAGTAGTGATTTTAGCAGTGGTCGATGTCACAGCATACGCACCGGTTTTTGGTGGAACTACAGTTATGGTGTAATCACCTGGCAGCAAGCTGGCTTGGTTTAGATTTCCTTGTTCATCAGTAGTTAATTGTAATAAAAAGGTGCCATTATTTTTACCAATATTTTTACTATAAAAGAATACTACTGTTTCAGGCAAAATAGTATCATCAATACCACGGACAGTGGCGTTAAATAATGTCATAGCTACACCAAGATTGATATCATCGAGGCGATTATTAGATTCATTGTATGAAACATTAAAAGTGGTCTCCGGTACATATAAATTATCATAGGGATGAACTGTTACTTCAAAATTTGTAGCGCCCGGTGGAAAGACTAACGAATATTCACCAGCCTCATTAGTAATTGCTGTGCTCGAATTTAATATGTCGCCTTCATTATCAGTAGCACTCGCAGAAACATAGGCTTGTGACATAGCTAAATTATCAGTGACCGAATAGAATATGCGGCCATTTACAATAAGTAGATCTGCGGTATTAGGGTAGGCGAGATCAACATTTGCATTTTCAAAAATAGTCATTTTGTTATAACTAATTGGTGGTCGACCGGATTGTTGTTCTTCATTTTGATAGGGTATGAATTTCATGTCATAGTTACCCGATACTGCAGCTAATTTATACCCTGTTTCTGCGTCAACAGCGACACGTTGAATAATGTCATGACTCGTTAGTGTTTCAAGTTTTTTAGCTATGAGTGTACCAGCATATAGAGTATCTAAAGACTTAACCAAACCTTGAATAATTATTGTTGGTGATAAATATATCTCTTGATATCCAGCGGAGAGTTCAAGAGCATCACTCGGTTGCTGACGTAAAAAGTCGGTTGTGTCTGGGGGGGTTAATTCAGCATAAACTTGTTGAATACTATAACCTTGTTTTTGACAGGTGCCCAAAAAACAAATGCGATCATCACCACAATCTTCAATACGAAAGCATTCTTGTGCATTATTTTTATGGCGGCAAGAAGCAAGCTCGATTAAAGCAACGGTTAATAAAAGATAGGTAAAGCTTAAAACTAGTCTTACTCGCATTGGTCACTCGTTACATATTGAACTGTCCAGGTTAATGAGACGCTGCCAGCTTCTTCAGGTAGTGAGCGTCCTGTTGGTGCATCAAAGGGCTGATCAGCAACCATTAATTCAACAACATGCGCAACAGATGTACCACCACGAAAACGAGGGTCGCTGTCTTGAATTTCAAACGATACCCGAGCGCCTGTTTCACTACTGCCGTTTTGAGGTTCTTGATTATCATCACGCTGATAATCAACAAATACTCGCCAATAGAGATCAATTGAATCAGGATCGAAAATCGACGCGGCATAAGTACGAGAAAAACCACAGCCATGAATGACAAAATCAAGCGTCGGATTAGGATCAGGACGAGTTATTCGGGGTGGTTGATTTTTAGGTTCAACGTAATCAGCATCTGGAGGTAGCAGACATCCTGATAAAAAACTTAAACATGGTACAACGGCGCAAAACATCTTGTAATAATATCTAGCAATATGGATGCCAATGGTAACAATAAAAAAAAGGCCGTCAATATAGGCAGATAGAAAGCGCAAGCATAGATATTGTTGTTGGCAGTGTGACACTTTCGTCATTGTTTTAGTAATAGTTAGCATAGTTTTGGCATGACATTTAAATTTGCTACAATTCATCCTCATGTTCGAGATGGCGAAAAATGGTGCGTGGGTCAACACCAAGGTCATGTGCTGTTTTGGTGCGATTACCATTATTGCGAGCTAAAATTTCATTAATGTAACGCCGCTGAAAATCATCGCGAGCTTGGGCTAAAGGTAAAACCGGAGCAAGATCATTATCTGTTAATTCGAGATCTTCTGGCGCTAATTGTGCACGTTCAGCCATGATTACCGCCTTTTTAATACGATTTTCAAGCTGACGAATATTACCAGGCCAATTATAGCGCTTCATATGCATAACGCATTGGGGTGAAAATCCCTTGATATTATTATTATATTCTTCAGCATAACGTTTTAATAGATAGCGTGCAATTAGCATCAAATCTTCGCCACGTTCTCGTAAAGGAGGCAGATGAATGCCAACCACGTTAAGCCGATAATAAAGGTCTTCGCGAAAACACCCCTCTTTTATTTCAGCTTCAAGATTCTTATGGGTTGCAGCAACGACACGAATATCAACCGGCTCAGCTTTAGAATCACCTACTTTGCTAACTATTTTTTCTTGAATAGCGCGTAATAATTTAACCTGTAATGCCACAGATAATTCACCTATTTCATCAAGAAAAAGTGTGCCGCCATCAGCCGCTTGAAAACGGCCCTCACGGGTAGCAATCGCACCGGTAAAAGAACCACGTACATGACCAAAAAGTTCGCTTTCAAGCAGATTTTCAGGGATTGCACCACAATTTACTACTACAAAATGTTTGTCGTGGCGGTCAGAGCGTTGATGGATCTCACGGGCGATTAACTCTTTGCCGGTACCAGTTTCACCAGTGATTAAAACTGAGATATCAGTCGGAGCTACTTTTCGTATTTTTCGATAAATTTCTTGCATAGCGATGCTAGTGCCAATGATGTCACCAAAACACTTATCAGCAAGCGCATAACGCAGAGCGGCATTATCAGAACGGAGATTGTCAACCATCATAGCGTTACGAATAAGTAAGGATGCCTGAGAGGCAAACACCATAACCGCATCGAGCATAGCTGGTTCGAATAGATTAACAACGCGATTTGAACCAAGATAAATTAGACCAAACAGTTCGCCAGCTTCGGTAAGCGGCATGCACATTACCGAGCACAACCGCAGATTGATAACAGAAGCAGATGCTTTAAATTCTAAATCATTAAGCGCATCAGCAACAATTATCGGTTGTTGTTCACGTACAACCTTATTGATAATACTATCTGAAAGTTCAGCCAGGGCACTATCGACGTTTTCTTGATGGAGATTGCGGGCAACTTTTACTTCAGGCTTGCCATCTTCAAATAAGACTAGAAACCCCTTATCTGCGTTAGTTAATTCAACCACAGTATCCATCAATGTTGTGAGTAGCCCGCCTAAGTCTCGACTACGTAATAACTTTTCTGAAAAGTTAACGATTTCGCGATATGCCGCAATGCTATTGCGAGTTTTATGTTCATTTACAGCATCTTCATGTTTTAACGGTAGGTCTCGTTCGCCAAAGGTAAGTTGCGTATCACCGATAACTATAACATCACCATCTTTTAGACGTGCGCGTTTTTCTTTACGCCCATTTATTAACATAGGACGACCACGACCAAGTGATGCGGCAATAAAATCATCGTTTTCACGCAATATTTGCGCATGGTCAGAAGAAACTTCAGCCCCAATTATAATAATATCGCAGGTGGGGTCACTTCCTAAACGGGTAATATTTTTAAAAAGTGGGTGACGTTTATCACCATCTGCAATTGATTCGATTAGTACCGGCATATAATGGAACATAAAGGCAAAGGTTCCCCCTCGGCAAGTATTTGATTGATAAATGATTACAATTAATTAGAGATTTTCTTGGCGACGAAATTTTAGCGCCGCAGCTGCAAATTTTTTATAGGTATCAAGATGATGGTGACAGACATCGTGAACTATTGTCCAATCGATATTTGCATACTCATGTACCAACATAATGTTATTTTAATAAAAAAAGTGTCGCAAAATGCGACATCATAGTTATTACGATATTATTTTCCTAATAAATTTCATACAAATATAATGGCATAATATTTGCGTTAATAGCAATTTATGCGTCTTGAATATGACCGTGGTACAATAATTTGTGTGCAAACTGAGGCAGAGGCATACAAAAATGTTGCCCAACTACCTGGTATGCAATGGGATAAGCGAACAGGAGTATTTCGTGCAGAAGCCGAGCGTTATGCAGAAATTTGCAGAGCATTAAATATTAACCAAATTAATTTTTTTGATACGATAGCTAATGACCTAAATACTAAGTTAGTTTGGAAAGCAATTCCTTTAAGGCCATATCAAGAAGCTGCTCTTACTGCTTGGCAGCTTAATGGCAATCGTGGATTGGTGGTATTGCCAACTGGCAGTGGCAAAACACGGGTGGCTTTGGCTGCCGCAGCGCAGCTTATGCAACCAACTCTTGTGCTCGTACCGACCAGAGTACTGCTTGAGCAGTGGATTACAGCTATAAGCAATTTTTATGGTGGCACTATTGGATGTGTGGGTGATGGTATTTTTAATATCGCATCAGTTACGGTAACTACCTATGCCAGTGCTTGGCGACATATGCCGTTGTTAGGTAAGCATTTTGGTCTGCTAATAATTGATGAAGCACATCATTTGGGTAGCGGCTTGCCTAATGAAGTTATGGCAATGAGTGTGGCACCTGCGCGTTTAGGTATTACGGCAACACCATCAACTACGCTTATTGAAAATAATGCTAGCGAACGATTATTAGGGCCGCTGGTTTATCAGCTAACTATTGCAGATCTTGCAGGTAAGTATTTGGCTGATTTTGATAGCATAGTATTGTGGGTTAAACTAACTGCCGACGAACGAGAGGCATATCTTGCTGATCGGCAAATATTTTTAAATGTTTACCGTCGTTTTTGCATGACTCATAGTGATCCTAGTTGGCAAGAGTTTATTGCTACTGCCAGACGTAGTGACATTGGTCGTTGTGCTCTTACTGCTCATGAACGCTCTTTGCGTTTGCTAAGATTGACTAAGCACAAAGAAGCATTAGTGGCAAACCTTTTAAGCCGTCATGCTGATGCGCGGGTATTGGTATTTACCAGCGATAATTATACTGCATATAAATTAGCACGATTCATGCTTATTATGCCAATTACTTGTGATATCAACCGTAGCGAGCGTCGCGATGCGCTGATGAAATTTCGCATCGGTGAATTATCAGCTTTAGTGTCAGCGCAAGTGTTAAATGAGGGCATCGATATACCTGACGCTGATGTTGCTATTATTGTTGGCAGTAGTCGGGGTGAGCGTGAGCATGTGCAACGGGTGGGGCGTTTATTGCGGCCTAGTATAGGCAAACGCGCCATCGTTTATGAATTGGTTACTAGTGCTACTAATGAAGTTAGCAAAGCAAATAAGAGGCGTAAAGGTCTTGGTAACCTTAATCCCATATAATTATCGCCGTAGCGGTGATAGTATTTTCCCATGTTATCTTGATGCTCGTGACCATGGTTGGATCCGTTTATTGTTAGCTGAATATCAACGTTTTGTCGCATTGCCACGTCATCGACTACTGACATATTTGCGTCAGCCCTTGCCTTTTTATTGTCCAAAAAATAAACGTCGATTAGTTGAAAAATTATTTAATGATTTATTTCGTACAAAAATTCAAGCAGCAATAAACCCCCAAAAAATGCGAGCTGCGCTATTTGCCAAAGCTACTGAATATCGTAGAGCTTTTAAAGCAGATACAGATCAATGGCAAAGCCAAGTAATGTTAGAGGTAGCACAGCAATTTGGCATCAGTAGTAATGCAGCTAGCGAATCATTATTTGCTGATCTACCTGCTGAGCGGTTGCTTACAGCGCCAGATATTATTCCGTCCCCGAATGAAATCGAACTGCGCTGCAATCTCATGTTGGTGCAATGGCTGCTTGCTCGCAGTATGGGGGTAACTATTGCACTTGAAGGTAATGCACGCGCGGTAGTGCGACATGCCAAATGGCGTGGTTTAATTTGCACTTTGCACCACACAGCAACGCCTATGCGACCGGTGCTACATATTTCAGGACCATTGTCATTATTTAGGCAAACAATAGTTTATGGACGTCATTTAGGCGAGTTGGTGCCTATTTTAAGCTACTGCAATCGTTTTTTTCTGCAGGCACAATTGTTACTTGGCGAGGGCCCAGCTAATTTAAAATTGCAAACGGGTGATCCGATATTTCCTGCTAAACCACCGCGTTTATATGATTCAAAAATTGAAGCAAAACTTGCACGTGATTTGGCGCGCATCGCCCCAGAATGGGAGGTCATTCGCGAGCCCGAGGCAATTACTGCCGGTAATACCCTAATATTTCCTGATTTTGGTATTAGAAATCGGCAAAAGCCAACCCAGCTTTTTTTAATTGAAATAATGGGTTTTTGGACTCCGCAATATGTTGAAAAAAAACTGGCAGGGTTACGCAAGGCAGAATTACACAATTTTATTTTATGCATTGATAGTGAACGCAATTGTAGTGATGACGACTTGCCTAAAGGGGCGGCAATTCTTCGTTTTCGCCGTCGGGTAGATGCTAAAGAACTAATGGCAATTATTGATAAAATGAAACGAATAAGACGAATGAATGAAGACTAATTATTCAATAGGTGTTATAAATAGAACAAATGCGTATAGAAGCAGATAAACAACGAATATGGCAGCTTATTGAAGCCATTGGTAAAAACACTAAAGGTAAAGGAAATGTTTATTTAGTTGGTGGTGCGACCGCAGTATTATATGGATGGCGTTCGCAAACTATAGATGTGGATCTTAAGCTTGATCCAGAGCCAGCCGGTATTTTTTCGGTAATTCGTATTTTAAAAGATGAACTCAATATAAATATTGAACTTGCATCACCTGATCAATTTATTCCAGCATTACCAGATTGGCAGCAGCGATCACCTTATATTACGACCATTGGTCAGATTAACTTTTATCATTATGATCTTTATGCACAAGTATTAGCTAAAATTGAACGAGGCCATACGCAAGATATATTAGATGTAAAACATTATTTAACTGCAGAACTTGTTGACCCCAATAAATTACAACAATTATTTAACGCCATTTATAATGAATTAGAGCGTTACCCAGCCATTAATGCAAATGAATTTCAACGTAAACTTGATCTTGCTTTAAGAGATGATCAATGAATAATCTACCTGGAGCAGACCTCATTAATCGTGGACTGCTTGATTTAAATAATGGGCGTGAAAGTGTTGAATCATTGCTAGTTGAAATAGGTGCCCCTCGTTTACGTAATCTTGGCATTGAAATACTACAAGTTTCTGCAAGGCCAGAAGCTAGATTATATGCAATATTAGCTAATAAATACGCTGATGCTCATTCTCGTTATAATGCATTAATAAGAAGACTTGTTAGTTATGAGCATGCTTTAGAATCTGCATTACATCGTTAAAAAAATATTATTTTTTATAACCAACAAGGTTCAAATAGTTGCCGCCATAGCTGACCTACAGCTTTAAAATCTTTAGGGCTTAGTTTACCCAGCCGTTTTTCTACTAAGCAGGTTTCAATAGTCGCCACTTTAGCAAGGCGAACTAAACTCGGATGAAGTAACTTTGCTGATTGCCAATCTTGTAAAGACAAATCACCAGGCAAAGATATCCCATCTAATTTGCTGGTGATCATAGCAATAGTAATTAAATCAGTTTTGTTTTTAAGAGTTGTAGTAAGTAAAATCAGCGCTGGCCGCTTTTTAACAGCATTGAGTGCGGTAAATGGGAAGCTAACTAAAATAATATCACCTGGAGTCATAATTTATCGTAATCCGCATCAAGGGGATTATCCCACTGTGAAAATACTGATTCAGCAGCATGTTCTAAAGCTTTGGTTTCGAGATGATGCGCAAAATAGCTTTCAAGAGCATTTATTATTACTTGCTTTACCGTGATACCACGCTGTTGTGCTTCAAGCTTAAGCAACATCATTAGCTTAGGGTCACTCAAATCTGTAGTAATACGAGTTGTTGTTTTGTGTAACATAAATACATTATTATGCAATCACATAAAAACGTCAACGCATATTAACATATTGGCATTTTTATGTAAACAGCGGATTTAAAAGTGTAAATATTTTTGTTGGCGAGTTATAAAGGATTGATAATTTTTAAGCCTGGAACTTTTACAAAGGCATGGTCATGAGTCCATAGCTCGGTAGCACCATTATCAAGAGCACAAAGAGCAATTTGTAAATCAAATATGCGGACACCAGATATTTGTAGATCAATTGCAGTTTGCAGTAGGCGAGATGAGAATCGTGGTCCCTGATTGAAAATTATTAAACCACCATCTTCTTCAAGCATAGTAATAAATTGTGCAGCCTGGTTAGGGGTTGAGGGATTACCGGTGGCAGTTGAATGTGTCACAATGCTAAAAAATTCGGCAATACAACTTGTGGCAACCCCACAACCACCACGTGAGTTGCATGCTTTGCTAATAGCATTTTTTGCAGCATTATGTTCAGGTACTGCGGCACGATGGGCATAAATTAGCAAGTTAGTATCAATAGCAATCATTTTTGTTTTCTTAGCCAGTCATGCATGCTAGCACGATTGCTAATATCGATATCGTTTGGTAGGCCACCGTCAACAGTGATCCAACGAATTTTACGGGGGTCTTTTTGCAGTGGTTGATCAATTTGACGACCAAGTTCTGCACGCAAACCTCGCTCAATCAGTGAACGAAGTGGTTTATGCAACTCAGCAGCCCGTTTTTTTGCCGCAACAAATAATTCATCGTTAATTTCAACTGTTGCCTTCATACAGGAAACTGTATTACCATAAATATGGTATGTCAAATTTAACGGCAATAAATATTTCACAAAGATATACTTTGACATTTCTAGAAATTACAAAGGATATCTTCTAAAATGTATAAACGTACCATAAAATTGCCTAAAATCGGCAAACGCACATTTTTTTTATGGGGTCCTCGTCAAACCGGCAAGACATTTCTTCTTGAACACACTTATCCTAAAACTCCATTTATTAGTTTATTGCGCAGCGAAGAGTTTACAGAGTTGATAACTCGTCCGGGCAGGTTGCGCGAACGACTATTAGATTTGGGGGCAAAATTTGTAATTATTGATGAAGTACAAAAAGCTCCAATGCTGCTTGATGAAATTCATTATATGATTGAGAAAGATCATATTGCTTTTGGTCTTTGTGGCTCAAGCGCTCGTAAACTACGTCGATCACATGCAAATTTACTTGGTGGGCGGGCTATACGTTATGAGCTTTTTGGCATGACGGCACATGAATTGGGTGCTGATTTTGATTTAGTAAAAATGTTAAATCGCGGTACATTGCCAGCAATTTATCCTGATGATGAGTATCGTCAATTATTACGGGCCTATTGTGCCGATTATTTAAAAGAAGAAATATTTGCAGAAGGATTAGTACGAAAGCTTGGCCCTTTTTCACATTTTTTAGAATTTGCCGCATTGGGTGATACTGAAATTTTAAGTCTAGAATCCTTTGCCCGTGATGTTGGGGTGTCAGGGCCAACGATTAAATCGTATTTTGAAATTTTAATTGATACTTTAATTGGCTATTTTCTACCTGCTTATACTTTTAGACCTAAGCGCAAAATCATTAGAGCACCTAAGTTTTATTTTTTTGATGTTGGAGTAGTTAATTATTTTGCAGAACGTGGCGAATTACATCCACGATCAGAGATTTTCGGTAAAGCCTTTGAGAATTGGGTCCACCATGAATTGCGTGCTTATATTTCTTATTTGGGACACGATTATAACCTTTCATACTGGAAGGTTCATCAAGGCCCAGAAGTAGATTTTATCATTGGCAAAATGTTAGCAGCATTTGAGGTGAAAGCCAGTGAACAAATCCATAAGGAACATCTAAAAGGTTTACGAGAGGCTATTAAAGATTATCCTGAATTAAAAAATCGCTATGTTGTTTCTTTAGAAAAAAATTCACGCCAAACAAATGATGGCATTACAGTATTAAGTGTTGCTGATTTTATTAAGCGTTTATGGGCAGGTAAGCTTTTTTAGGTATCTTCAGCCGCAATAGCCTGCAAATATTGCCCATAGGGTGATTTTTTTAATTCTTCGCCCAAGCTTGCAAGTTTATCACGGTTAATGAATCCCATGCGATAGGCGACTTCTTCGATACAGCCAATTTTTAACCCTTGGCGATTTTCAATGGCTTCAATAAAATTTGCTGCATCTAGTAGAGATGTGTGGGTACCAGTATCAAGCCAAGCAATACCGCGACCCATGATATCGATTTTAAGTTTGCCTTGTTTTAGATAGCACAAATTTAAATCGGTAATTTCTAGCTCACCCCTAGCCGATGGTTTAAGGTCTTTAGCAATAGTGCAGACCTCGTTATCATAAAAATATAGTCCTGGTACGGCGTAGTGGCTTTTGGGTTTTAAAGGTTTTTCTTCTAAAGAGATGGCCTTTTTATTAGCGTCAAATTCAACCACACCATAGCGTTCAGGGTCGTTTACGTAATAGCCAAATATTAAAGCGCCTTCATTATGCTTTACGGCGTGTTGCAGCATACCTGAAAAACCATGACCATAAAAAATGTTGTCACCTAAAATTAGTGCCACAGGTTGATCACCAATAAACGATTCACCAATTATGAAGGCTTGTGCTAGTCCTTCGGGACGAGGTTGTTCAGCATAAGAAAATTGCATGCCCAAGCGACGGCCATTGCCTAGCAGTTCGCGAAAACGTGGCAAATCATGAGGGGTAGAGATGATTAGAACCTCACGAATATTAGCTAACATTAATGTCGATAACGGGTAGTAGATAGTTGGTTTATCGTAGATAGGAATCAGTTGCTTGCTTATAGCTAAAGTTGCCGGATGCATACGGGTTCCTGCACCACCGGCTAAAATAATACCTTTCATGAGTTTTTACCCCCGATAGATAAATTGGTTATTTGCCTCTGCAAGCACTGGCGCTGCTGCATCTTTAGCTGACAACATTGGTTTATCTACTGGCCACTTGATAGCTATGGTAGGGTCGTTAAAGCGAATACTCCCCTCATGCTCAGGTGAATAGTAGCCAGTTTGTTTATAAATTATATCGGCAATTTCTGATAACGTGCAAAAGCCATGAGCAAAACCAACAGGAACATATAACATATTTGGTTGTTGGTCGTTTAGTTCAACCCCTACCCATTTGCCAAAGGTTGGTGAATCTTTGCGTACGTCTACTGCAACATCAAAAATGCTGCCGCGTGCACAACGTACTAATTTGCCAATAGCTTTTGGGTCGTTTTGATAGTGCAAACCGCGCAATACGCCACGTACTGAGCGTGAATGGTTTTCTTGAACAAATTCAGGCAGTCCCAAAGCCGCAAATTCATTCTCACGAAAAGTTTCAGAGAAAAAACCACGCTCATCACCAAAGCGTTGGTAGTGTAAAAGCAATACTTCGGGGATAGACTGCGGTATAATTGAAAAACGCTCATTCATGATTGCATGTGTATTTATTCTGTAACCATTAGGGGGTCAATTAAATATTAATAAAGATTAATGGAATATCTTAGAATAGAGTTATGTTACACAAGCGTAGCGGTAACAGCGTGTCGTTTCTTTCTGTTGCTTCTTTCTTGACTAACTTGGTCAAATTGGTCATGCTATAATTATGAAGACTCTTCCTGTAGCCGAAGTTAAAACACACCTTTCTGCACTTCTCAAAGAGGTTAAGACCGGCAGTGAAATCGCTATATCTTTTGGTAAAAAACGCGAAACCATCGCAGTAATTGTACCTTACAAAGAATATAAACGCAGCAAGAGGCGACGCTTGGGTACTCTTAAAGGCAAGATGAAAGCTATATTTAATAAAAATTTTTCTATAACAGATAATGATCTCATTTAAGCAATGAACTATATCGTAGATACTCATATTCTCATTTGGTCGTTTACGGATCCAGACAAGCTTTCACAAAACGTGCAAATAACATTACTTGATGAAAATAATTCTATCTTTTATAGTCAATATAGCTTGTGGGAGATATCACTTAAGTATTCCCTAAAAAAGTTGCAATTATTAGGCAAAACTCCCGAAGAGTTTTATCGGGCAATCGATGACAGCTTCTTCATCTGTAAGCAAATTGATAATCTTGAGCTTGTTACTTTCTATAAACTACCTATTGAGCATAAAGACCCTTTTGATCGAGCAATCATCTGGCAAGCTATTGTCAATGATTTGATATTAATCAGCGTAGATAATAAACTTGATTCATACAAGCAACATGGATTGAAGTGCCTGTAGGTTTGCTTATGCTTCACATAAAAGCGCCTATATGCTTTAACGATTAATAATTTAAATACTCTGCCAACGCTTCGCGCCCATGCATTAGCGGTTTGATATCGATATGGTGAGCTTTACTATTATCACTGTAAGTGACTCAAATATTAAAATTTACCCTCTTTAATCATATCAGGTGCGAGATCTGCACCACAAGACCATGAAATTCCACCTGCCATATCAATTTTAAATTGCTTAAAATGCTTTTTATCTAACAATTTAGAGAACACGCCTTTGCTATTTTTCTTTATATAATTATAAAAATCGACTGTTTTTTTATTTTGGTCATTAAAAGTAAAACAAAGCGAATAATCCCCAATTTGATTAACATCAATGATTTCAATGTAAGACTTCATGGAGTTACTACCTATTCAAGAGGAGCAATTGTTGGCAAAGGACTGATGTGTTTTTGGGCTAGATCCCAGACCGATAACAGTTCATTTTTACTCATTGCAATCCACTTTTTAATAAGTTTTTCTGCTGTCTTTGGCATATTGCCAGTTGTTCGCTTAGTTGTTTGTATTTCAAAAGTTGCTTTATATCCACCATAAGTGCAATGGATATGAGGCGGATTATGCTCATCATAGTACATCATAATAACAATTCCATAAAAGTAGCATATTTGCGGCATTGCTAGTCCTTGAATGGTTTCCATTGATAACCTAGAAATTCGTTTCTTTTAAGCCCCTTAGCCAGCGCTCACGGTAAGAAAATGTTATAAAAGAAACATAAATAGCCATATTTATTTTATACCCGCTTGCGAGACGCTTACAAGCGTTAAGTTACAATTGCTTTACACAACATAGTGTGTAAAGATATACACATGGCAACAAATTTAGCAATTGATGATGGTTTGCTAAAAGAAGCACAAAAGATTGGTGGCCATCGTACTAAAAAGGCTACTGTTACTGAAGCATTACAAGAGTATATTTCACGACGACGTCAGGTAAAAATTAAAGACCTATTTGGTAGCATAGATTTTGATTCTGAATATAACTACAAAAAACAAAGAAAACGACAGTGAAAGTAGTTATTGATACGTCAATATGGTCTCTAGCATTACGACGAATGCAAAAAATTAATTACCCAATAAGAAATGAGCTTGCTAATTTAATTGAAGAAGGGCGAGTGATTATGTTTGGCCCTATTCGACAAGAGTTACTTAGTGGCATCAAAGAGCAAACGCAATTTTTTAAACTTCGGGATTATTTGCGCGCCTTTCCTGATTTGTTACCTGAAACATCAGATTTTGAACAAGCCGCCGCTTTTTTTAATAGTTGTCGTTGCCAAGGTATTCAAGGTTCAAATACTGATTTTTTAATATGTGCTATTGCCTCTAGACGTAACTTTTCAATATTCACTACTGATCAAGACTTTACGCATTATAAACGTATTTTGCCAATAAAGCTGCACAATATTAGGTGCTAATAAATAAATTTCAAACGAAATTTAGAGGAGCACCGTTAAGCGCACTGAAAATTCCTAATTCCTAATTCTCTGTTCTTTAAATCTACATTTTTATATAATGACCGATTTTTTATCTTTAACTAACAAATTTGAACTGGATATTTAAAGAACAGGGAATATGGAACTGAGAATGAAAGGCGATGATATAGCTGATAGACGGATACTTTTTGATGTTCTTATTTGTGATCAACTATATTTATTTTCAATTGGATCTGAGACTTTACTAAAACCGAAATCTGCAAAATCAGCAACATTATGGGTAGCAAATTCAGTTACGCCATGATGCAATAGAGTAAAAGCTAAACGCGCATCGATAATACGGCGGCGTGCAAAATTTTTATGAGTTGCTAATTGCCACACTTTTGTCATTATAGGTGCACAATCAACTAATCGCCATCGTGGATGATTTCTAAAGCTATTGCATAGTGCAGCAGCTTTCGTTGCAGAAAGCGCCTTTTTAATTACGGCGGGGTTGCGCAGCAGTAAATACAATTCAACCAAAACAAGTTCACAAACTACGACGTTTTTGTTGGACGAAAGTTCATTTAAAAAATGTCGAGCGTTTTTATTTTCGCTACAGTCAGCATTAAGTGCATAAAGCAGAATATTAGTATCTAATGAAATCATTTTAATTTACCATAACTAAGGGGCACCCCTACTATTTATAATGGTTTGTTTCTGCCTTTGTGCAAGAATGATGCTAATTCTGGTTCATTGGCAATTTGACGCCACTTTTGCACCGGCGCCTTAAAATCACCAAGTGGTTCTGCATTTGGTAATACCCAATCGCTGTTGCTTATTTCTTTAGCATAAACTTGCGTCATATACTCAGCACCACGTCGAATTACTTCAGTTACACTCCAATCAAGTCTTTTTGCTATCTGCCTGATTTCATTAAATAAAGGCTCGGGTAATTGTATCTGTGTACGCTTCATGATTAATATTATTAATCGCTGTGTAATATATGTCAACATGGTTTGAAGTGCCTGTTACTGATACGGTATATGTCCGCAGTATAAGCACGGGTAAATGTCCGCGATCAACATGGGCAAGGTGTAGTAGTTTGTCATGGA
>JAFGEK010000053.1 GCA_016931625.1 Deltaproteobacteria bacterium
TCCATGACAAACTACTACACCTTGCCCATGTTGATCGCGGACATTTACCCGTGCTTATACTGCGGACATATACCGTATCAGTAACAGAAATATCTTTTTTGTTGCTAACTAGTGTATTTAGCGCTATTCTATCGTGTCTCTAATGTAGAGACATAGGTTGCATTGTCTTAAGTACAGCATACATTAAGATTGCTGATGTAATTTAAATGGAGGCGCGACATGTTAGCGATTGCTCAAGCTGATAGACGCTTAGCGCTTAGACATTTAGTACAACGCCCTGCAGAATGTCGACGTAATGGCAGATTATTAGCTGGCACTGTACGGGATCAAAACGAATACGGCGTTTTCTTTGCATTAGATCGCAAAAGTGACACTCGCGAGCCCATTTTTTTACCGTACCAACCACAAATTGGCGACCTGGTGGTATTACTTTTTAACGAAAGTGATGACCAACAACTTACCGTTGCGACTGTACGTTGGCGTGGAATTCATTATGAGCATCGGTGCGAGGGTCTGGGTTTGCAGTTTGAGGATTTTTAGGCTAATTACTTAGCTCAATATAACAATTCTATCGATTCTTTAACCCCCTCTAAATAAACACTATTTTTAATGAATATGGCCTGTTTCTGGCCGTCTGAACCTATATTGCGATAAAAAGCAATATATCAACTTTAGACACATTTTTCATGAAAGAAAAAACATGATTGCTAACACTCACAAAGTTTTAATTATCACCGCTCTCTTTTTAATAAATTGCGGAACAACCGAAGAAGATCCGCAACCAAAATACCCCAATGCTATTACTTACTGTACAGGTCGCGCCCAAGCAGAATGTGGTGCTGAGGTTTTAACCGCTTGCGCTGTAGCCGATGAAGATACATGTATTAAAGAACGACAAGATGTATGCGAAGAAAGCTTGCTAACCAATAAAATATATAACAGCAGTAAAGCCGAGGATTGTATCAGCAAAGTTGCCACTGCCTATGCTGACGCTAAATTATCAAAATTAGAAATTGATAATTATACTAAAACTTGCGATCTGCTTTTTGACGGCACCGGTGATGCTGATGATACTTGCAGTAAAAATACCGATTGCAAACAAAGTCAAGGATTACAATGTGTAATTCATATAGCATCATCTACTACTAGAGGTACTTGCCAAGTTGCAAAGACAATTGCTGCTGGTGAATCATGCGAAGATGCTGATGCCCAATGCGCTACCGGATTTCATTGCAGTGCTGACAACTATTGCATCGCTAACGCTGATTTAGACGATCCTTGTGACAGCACCATGCCCTGTAAAGACGCTTATAAATGTTCAAGCGATGGTTATTGTGAAGATAAATTAGTAAATAGCAGCGTATGCACCAACAATAATGAGTGTGCTAGTGGCATTTGTTCTCAAAGCGGTACTAGCAATATTTGTCTTGCCCAAATTACACTCTCAGCTAGTGAACCGTTTTGCATTGCTGCCGCAGGTCGGAATTAGTTTAAGTAAGCAAAGCAAAAAAACGGTACCATAACCCCTCTTTAAAATTAAAGAGGCACGTTACAAGTAATATCAATACGGGCTGGTTTATCTGCAAAAAGTTGCAGTGCTACTGAATGTATGGCTTCAGAAATCACGACAGCTTTAGTGGTACGACGGCTAACCGCTTTAACTAAATCTTTAATTTCGCGCATAGAACAATGTTGCGATTGTACAATGCGTGTTAAAGCTGTCAAAGTATCTCTTTCGTGTAACATTACACTATACTTTAGCTGCGGAAGTTTTTCTTGTTGCAGAATAATTGCTAATTCGATTTGCGATTTTATAAATTTTTCACCAAGTGTACTTATTGCTGTATCAAGGCTAGTGGTAGCTCGTTGTATTTCTTGTTCACCGGCAGCACCCGCAAAAGTGAATAATCTACTTAAACCATTTATCATATCGGCTGTTTGAGCACGATCGAACAAGAAATAAATTAAAGTACGTGGTGGTGCTTGCGGATCAAACTCAACTCCTACTCCATATAAACTTACGCCATCCTGATAGACATAATCATACATATGACGAGCAAAATTAGGGGGGTCACATTCAACACAACGTAACATAGCGTCAAGTTGACGGTCGTATCCAGTAGGATCACCCATGCGTGGATTAAAAAAAACCTGCAAACGAGCATGCTCGGCTTTTGGCACTAAGCCCACCAACATCATAGTTACATTCTGCTCATAATTAGCAAGCTCTTCGGGACGTGGATAACTTAGTCGCGCCAACTCACCCAAAGTTTTTACATCTTTTGGTTGTCCATTATTTTCTAACAATAACTTTGCTGCGCCCTGAAGCAATAAAGCTAGCCACTGACTATGAGTAAGCTCAGGACTTTTATTGCAACCAACCGTTCGATAACCATAGCCGCGTAGCTTGCCTGCGGCCAGGCCCAGAATAAACTCGAATATAACCGGTAATGGCAAATGCCCTTGGTATTTTTTTAGTTCTTCAACATTAGGATATTGATATTTACCGCCAAATAATTCACGCATGCGGCGCAGGCGTTGTACTTCAGTATTAGTTGATTGTTTGCATGCCTTGGCTAATACTTTAAGACCAGCATCAACCCGAGCATCATAATACATGCTATTTTGCGCAAAATTTTTCGCTGCTTCAGGATTGTTTTTAATCATACGTTACGAGCTAAAGCTAAAGTGTAAATAAGTTGGTTGATCATGCCTCGTGTTTCAGCAGCGATACGGCGAGCGCTTTGATCCATACGTTTGCGATTTTCTTCGGTGCTCGCCTTAATCCGTTGACTAGCTTCTAGCGCCACATTACGCATTATCTCTTCCATTTTTTCAGCAGCCTGTCTCATACTTTTTGGTAATGTATCACTAACCCCACGACCAAACATCGTCCAAAAGAGAGAACCTATTATCGACTCGCCAGCTTTTTTGCGTTCTATTAGTTTATCAATATCTGCTTGCGTATCACCTTGGGGTATTGCACCATCACCACAATGTTTTTTTACTTCAACTTTATAATCAACAGATTTACCCATTGCCTCTGCTAATTGTTGATCAAAATATGCCAAATTGCGGAGATTATTAGCACGCGCTGTCATTATGTTTTGGTAATCTATATTTTTTGACTTAGCTTCTGATATCATCTTTTCATAGTTATCATCTCTTTGCAGGTATTCTGAGCGTAGCTTTTTCAATCGTATCACTTCATCTGGATTACTCTTAACAGATAAAGCTGGTGTCTCTGCTAGTGGCCCTGGGGTAAATCGCTGCAAACCAGCAAACTCAGTTTCTGCAGCTTGCGCTTGCTTCATTTTTTTATCATTTTGGGTTTTTTTATTTTCAAATTGCTCTATATTATTATCAAGAATATGTTGTTCATTGCGCATTTGCGCATTATATTTATAAGATCCTGCGGTTTTGCGATATTCGGCTAATAGTCCCTCATACTCGCTAATATCTGCTTTGGTAATTCCATTTTGAAATAATTTGCTATTAGGATCATCAACTTGCTGATACAATTCATTTATTTCATAATCTGAGAGCAAGCGTTGCTCACTATCAGAATTTTGTAACCCCAGAATTTCACTAAGGGTGTTACCTTCAACCGGTTTATTATCAGTATCTTTTTTATCTGTACCGTCGCTATTTTTGGCAATGTGACGTTCAGTTATTAAACAATCTAATTCTTGTTTAAGCTGCTGAGATTCTTCATCCCACTTTTTAATAGCATCATTTGTATGGGTGGTTTTACTAGCTTGTTGCCATTCGGGTGTATCTATTAATTTTTGAGTTTGTTTGGCGTGTTGTTCAAGCTGCGTGATATCGTCAAAATCAGTAATATTAGATAATTCTGATGAGCGCCCTAAAGAAGCTGCTAATTCATCATCAAAACTAGCTAACTTTTGTAAATTTTGTTGACGTTGTGTGTTAAGGGGTCCTAATTTTCGGTTTATTATAAAGGATTGAATTTGGTCTTTTTTAGATTTAGGATCGAAAGCCTTCAATTCATTTTGTAGTTGTTCAATCTCTTTGGCTAATTCTTCATCTTTAGTAACCAAGGGCTGCCGCATAAAGGCTATACGCTGCATTTGCTCATTATCACCCAATGGCGACTTTGATTTATTCGCTGTTAAAAGAGAATGGTATTGATCTCTGCGCACCTTTTGCTTATCAACGGTTTTTTCTTTTTGTTGTATACCTTTCTCTTCATCTTTAAGCTCTTTAAGCTGTCGTTGGTTATAATTGCGTTGTTCATTAAGAAATGTATTCCATTCAATATCTGAAGCATATGTTTTAAAAGATTCAAGCGTTTGTTCATATTTATTTAAATCTGCTTCGGTAAATCCGTTTTTAACTAACTCACTATTTTCATCTTTAAGTTGTTTGCGCAAATCAGCTAGTTCAGCTTTAGTTAGTAAAGTGCGTGGACTTTCACCTGGAATCTCATCATTAACAAGTTTTTTGGTGCCCGCAATCTCAGCCAGCGTTTTATTACCATACTTGGGCTTACCATTCTTATCGAGAATGGGTTTATTATCAGGGCCTAATAACTTTTTAGGCTTGGTTAACATATCATTTAAATCAGCTTTCATCTTAGTTGGTAGATTAGCTTTTTCTTCTGCTACCGCTTTGGTAACAGCTTTGGCCAAATCAACTAAAGATTCGCCAAGCTCCATATAGGCTTTGTATTTATCAAACTCATGTTTTCGCTTGGTAAATTCAATATCTGCTTGTCGCGCTAATATATTGTTATTTGCTGCACGAGTGCGCATCTCGTTCATAAGTATACGTATAGCGCCATCATCTTTGGCACATTCCATCATAAAATTGATAAAAAACGCCTCCCAATTAAAATGCACACCTTCGCCATAGTTGGTGGTCAAACCCCCGCCAGCATTACGAATTAGCGAACTATTTGCATTAGTGTCTGAGCGTTGCTTTGAATCGTTGGGAGATTGAGAACTGCGTGATAATGGCATTAAGGCTGAACGCTGTGGACGTAAACCAAAGCTCGCTAGCGATGGAGATGCCTTTTGCGATTGCGGTTGTTTTGCTGCTGGCGAGCCTGGTTGATTTGGTAACGAGTGAAAAGCCGCAGTTGCTTTTGCGGTTGTTGAGTTATGGTTTAAACTTGATGCAGTTGCAGCATTTGCATCTTTTATTTGGGTGGGCGGTACTTCTTTTAAAGTTTTAGCATATGCCTTAACATCAATTGGCGCATTTTCTTGTAGCATACTAGCAAGCATACTATCGAGTGCTTCACTAAGTATGTTGTTATTTATCGCTGTATCAATTGGCGGCAAATATACCCGCGCTTTGGGGTCACCACGCACTTCAGCGCGAGCTTTATTACCCAAGCCATCAGCACCACGAGTTTCATCATTACCGGTGGTCTTTTTTATTTGTTCTTGAGCTTGATCTTTTTTTAATTTTACTGTGGTTTTGGCAGTAGCTGCCGCATTTTCAGCTTTAGTAATATTTATACGCTGTGCTTTTGCTACCTTTTCTTTACGCTGCAAAATAAGTTTAAGCAAAGCGGCTTCGTCACTAGCTTCACCGTATCTTTGCTTAAAACGACTGCGTATTTTTTCAAGGGCAGCTTCTCGTGCCCTTTTTTCTTTTTCGCGCGGATCTGTAGTAGGCGCAGCGTGTTCGCTACTAGATGTTTTACCACTCTTAATACTGAGGTCTTCGGATGCCATTAAACCTCTTATAATTTAATAGCTATTCTTGGAAAATCTTGCTAGCTATTTGAGTTTGTTGGTCATAGTGATCATTAATTATTTTTAAACCTGATTTTAGCACTTCGCGAGCTGCGTCTTCAGTGCTTTTCTTATCTTCAATTGCTTCATCTTGAATTGATACCATCATTTCAAAATATTTCTCTTCGATTTCTTTTTTGTTAGCTTTGCCTTTTGCACCTTTTTCTTCTAAATTTGCCACGTTTCTATAAGCGCCTGCGATGTTACCGAGCTGAGTGCTACAAGCTTGCACACCTGCAGCACTAATCGATGTAATAGTCTTCAAAACTGTATTTTCAATAGCACCAGCCGCTTGCCCTATGCCAGCACCTGCACAACCACCTATAAAAGATACCGCCGCAATTATCCATGCTGTAGCAAGATTATCACGAGCTTCTTCTAAGAGATGCGCAATTTTATCTTTAGTTGCTTGAATTTGATTTTGTTGCATAGCTTGCTTATGTTCTTGCGCTGCGATACGACCCTCGCGCGCATCAGAAATATCACGAGTCGCGGCTTTGGCCATAATCATAAAAGCCGCAAACATTAATGCTGCATCTTGCAAAGAAACATTGGTGGCAATTTGATTAAGAACTTCTTTGACATCATCATCTAAAGCGATAGGTCCATTAATATCAGGAACCTCATGCCCTAAAGACTCATAAATAAGACTATTAAGGTTAATTGCAGAAGGCCCAGTATAACCATCAGTAGGTACTTGCACCCCATCAACTAAAGTGAAGCCAACCCCTTGGCCGCCATTCATTTGCATTAAAATAGCATTAAGCTCGGCTTCAGTTAAAACCCCGCTGGTAATACCTGGAGTACCGCCAGGACCATCTTCGTCAGTCATTATTTGATACTGATCGTTGGCATTTTGCAAAATCATCCAAGTATTATCAGAAGAATAACTTATGGGATTAAAGGTTGTCATAATCGCCCTCTACTCAAAATAATAACTTAAACCTAGTTATTGTTAACGGGTCTGCGAAATCGTTTGTAGTTTCATATTACTTGCTTGAATATTACCAAGCATTTTTAATACCGCATTAATCATCTCCCCGCGATTTTCAGTTAATAGCTTCATCAGTTCTTGTAATTCTTTGCGATCAGACATTGCTGCATCAACTTGCATTGCGAATTTTTTAGCTTCAGCACCTGCTGATTCAGCAGCGGCCACAGCTTCGGCATACGCCATATTTTCATAGGCTTCGGTTACATATGGTGCTGCCGAAACTATAGCAGTAGAGCTTCCAATAACTAATTGACCTAAACCAGTAAAAGAAGTGCTAGTGGTGGTAGTTATGGTTCCACCAGCCAAAGTTGTGGTTGTTGTAGTTGCGGTTAATGCCCCTGATGTCGTGCTACTTGCCACCACACTGCCAGATGATACCGCCACGCCACCTGTCCCACCAGCAGCTCCTGCAGGACAACATAAACATACCGCTATAACTATAGCTGCAGCTACCGACATTAATTTTAAGGCTGCATTAAGATCACCAGTAATTAACAAGGTTACCAAAAATGTACCAACAATAACCACAGCGGCAGCTATGGCAGCATAGGGGCCACCACGAATAAATGCTGCTACAACAGCAACCACTGTTTGCACTACTGCTGAAATTACATTGACTATTTTTGATGACCCATGGTCTTTTGCTTTATTTGCAGCTTCTGCTAACTTCGCTTCTTGTTCTTTAAATTTGGCCTTTTCTTTTTCAATTGCCGCCAATGCTCGGTCTTTAGCTAATTTAGCAAGATTATTTAATACTTCTGGGGTATTATCCGCATTTAATAAATTTAATTTCATAAAGGCCGCAAGTAAGTCTTCTGATGACATCGACATAAGATCTTTATAGATAGGTTTGCCATCAGCATCATAACTTTCAATCATAACTTCATCTAAGGCTTCGGCAAGTTGTGCCACAAAACTTTCAGCACCTTCTGAGAGATCTACATCAAGATTTAAAGCTGGTGGGGCAACTTCGTCTAATCCTGATACATCACCCATAGCTTTTTGAACGTCAGATGGTTTATCAACTCTTTGAGTATCCCCAGCTTTTTGGGTTGAACCTGCTGTTTGAGCTGAACTTGCTTGGGCAGAATTAATATTTATAGTTTCTTTAAAAACCGGAATGCCTGATTCGTCGAGTTTTAATCCTAATAAATCAAGAACCGTAGGATCATATTTAGGAGTTTTATCGCCGGTTTTAGGAGTAGTCGACGAACCGGGTTGTTGTAGTTGCTGACCATCGCTATAAGTCGTAATTGGTGGAGTTATAGTAGGTTGATTGGTTTGACCAAATCCGCTGGTTCTAGTCATGAAAAATTCCTCCGGTACTAACTATGCTTTATATACATACACAGATAGGGCATTTTTGGGCTGTTAGGCTGTTGTTTTGCGATCAAATTTTTGCAATAAAATTTTTGCATGTTTTACCATATCTTTATGTTTAGGAATGGCTTCAGCCACCTTTAAACCTTGGCGAATATCTTGCAGACCTTTATCAATACGACCGCAATAAATATGACATTCACCACTAAATACCATTGAGCGAGCATCTTCTTTATCTAACGCAAGGGTCAAATCATAATATTCAAGTGCAACTTCATACTGTTTTAATCGTTGAAACCCAATGGCCGCCAATTGATAATAACGTGGCTGGTAGGGATGAATTAATAATAAGTGGCCAGTTAAGTTTAACGACTCAACGATTTGCCCAGTTTCTAATAATTTAACTGCCGCCGCATAAGCACCATCAAGTTCATTTTTATTAAAACCTGCGATTTCAGCAAGATCAATGCGACTTGCATTACGAAGCTTATCAAGATCTTTGATTAACGGCGCCAACTGAGGATGCTTGCGCATCTGTTTTATAGTAAGCTGTTCTTCTGCGTTATATTCATACTTCTCAGGCTCAATGCCAGCAGCAACAACTTCGGCTTGTGCCTTTTTATAAGCTTTAGGCGATAAAATGACCTGCTTAGGTATATTACCATTGGCAGCGATAATCGCCCGAGCCCGCATTAAAAATCGTTTATATTTGGGATCTTTGCCACCAATAGCATCAGCAGTTTTAAGTGCTTCAACCCCAAGATCATGCTGCCCTAACTCGCAATGAACTTCGCCTAAATATACCATAGCGATAACATCATCAGGGTTGAATGTTACTGCAGATGTGTAAGCTAAAAGTGCGGCATGTAGATTCTTTTGCGAATATGTACACGCCCCTAAACCGCGCCAAGCGCTTGAGCGTTTAGGGCTCATACGCAATATAAATAGATAAACTGCAGCAGCTTGGGAATATTTTTGCCCGCGATATAGAGCAATAGCTATACGCTCGATATTATTTAATGCTGCATTATCTAAACCAAAAACTTCAGCAGGTGTCTCGGCACCTTTTTGAATCGCTGCAATCATTTGTTCATATTCTTCATCGGGAATATCTTTGACAAAACTTAAATCAAATCCCAAATCGGTATCGCTCATGGTCGCCTCACAGTAATTATTTATCAGCAAGCTAGCATCAAAACGAGCTAATGCAAATGACAATAAAATGCCGCAATATTTATAAAACTTGGCTTAAGTTTTTTTGTTAACGTGCGTCGCTAATTACAGCATATTTTTAGCGCCCTGGCTGCGCATTTCATTCATGGTCTTTGATACGCCAGCCGCGATTTGATAAAGCTGATTGACTCGTTGATCAATAGCTTGAAATGCTGTTTGTTCCATTTGACGATTGTTGCGCACTTCTTCTTGTTGGCGTTCAATATCTTTGGTTTTTGCACCTAACGAAGAGCGACTACAATGTTCAGTTTCTTCTGATAATAATACTGCTTGGCCATCAGCGCCAACGTCTCTAGTACTATAAGTACGCGCGGTATAAGGAACACGGCAATCAGCAAGGTCGTCACCTTTTTTGCCTTTTTCATCTAAAGTTAATTTTTGATTGGCATCGTTAGCTACTTTTAGCTGTTGCGATAATGCGTCAGCTATTTTATTGAAATTATTAAGTTTCATAAGTCGGTAGCGTTTATCTTCATTAGCATCAACAATTGTATCTTTAATGACCTGCAGCAAAGACTCCATAATGTTGCCATTTGGCGGTATGGGTAGACTTAAAAATTTCGCCATAAATGCTTCAATAGCCTCAGGGCTGGGGTCATCCATTAAAATTTGAGCTGCAGCAACAGTATCAAGATAGCCTGGTTGATTTTTTTGCCACTTTGCATTTGCATCTTTGGTGGCACTATTGCACGGCCAAGCGCCAGGATAGATTACCTTTTGGTAGATTTCTTCTTCATCTGAGCCTGGCTCAGGTTGAGAACTGCTAGCTTGCGGCAATGTTTTGGGTTTTTCTGTATCATAGCCATCGCCCACATCAGCATCATCTGTAGTTGGAGGTGGCGTTGCACCAGCTGTGGCTGGCCCATTTACATCACCAGTATTAATAGGCGGATTATTGGTATAATCTACTTTGCTATTAGGAATTCCGCCGGTTGTAGTCATTTAATAGCTCCTTAATTACTCTTAGTGCGCTTTACCTTTTACTATACATACACAGATCTAGCTGATTTAGGTTAATTATGGAAGCTTGATAATCGGCCAAAATAAAACAACGATTAGAGGGGATTATACTTTCATAATTTGCGTAAATTACTCAAAAAATTTAAAAATCAAAATCAATTTGCGGTTCTTTAGAAGCTGGTTTCTTTTTACCCTTGCCTTTACTCTTGGTTTTACCTTTGGCCTTGTGCTTGCTCTTAGTTTTGGCTTTATCCTTGCCAGGTTTATCTTTACTTACCGCAGGTTTTGACTCTGGCATTGGCATAAGATCAGGTTCGGCTGTATCTGGTCCAATTTCAAAAAGTGGTTTTTCTTCTTCAGCACTAGGTGCTGCTGCTGGAGGTAGAGGCTCAGCAGGCTTAGATACTGGAATTACTGCTTTAGGCGCCACAACCGTCACATCGCCACCAACAGGAGTATGTTCAACTAAGACAAACTCAACTCGGCGGTTCATCTCTCTGCCTTTGGCAGTTTTATTAGATGCAATGGGCTTATCTTCACCAAAGCCTTCTGATACAACCCGTTTGGGCGTTACACCCTTCTTTATTAGGTAGTTACGTACACTATCAGCACGATCACGACTTAATCTTAAGTTACGTTTATTGTTACCCGCTGAATCAGTGTGGCCCTCAATACGTACTTTTGCAATGTTTTTGTGGCCTTTAAGAACAGCAACAATTTGATCTAAAAGCATAAAGCTCTTTGACAGAATGACTGAGCTATTAGCTTTAAAGAAGATCTTTTCTTTTAACTCAATCTTCTCTTCGGTTACGGTAACCAGCGGCACAAACTTCTGCTTCTCAGGGCAGCCATCTTCATCGGCAATACCGTTGTAATCTTCAGCTTTATCTATACATTTATCTTGCCAATCGGGGATACCATCAGCATCGTTGTCATTATCAGGGCAACCATCATCGTCTTTAAAACCATCATAATCTTCAGGTTTATTGGGGCAGATGTCATTTAGATCAGGGATACCATCACTGTCATTCTCAATTTCGGGACAGCCATCTTCGTCGGCAAAACTATCGGGATCTTCAGCCGCAAATTTACACTTATCAAGACGATCAGGAATACCATCAACATCAGTATCGATATCTGGGCAACCTTGATTTTCTGCCGGACCAGGTTGGTCGATACACTTATCAACCTTATCAGCAACGCCGTCTTTATCACGATCAACTACTGGGCAACCACGATTCTCTTGTGGCCCAACTTCGCTTGGGCATTCATCGTCTTCGTCAGCAACACCATCTTCATCGCTGTCGGTTGGGCAACCGTTATTAGCTTCTGGCCCAGGAATTTCAACACATTGATCAGCTTCATCAGGCACACCATCACCATCAGCATCACGAAAACGACGATTGCCGGTGTAATAATTAATACCTGCAAAAATTCGTGGTAATGGCGCGCCGTATCCAGGAAAGATACCAGCACCAGCACCAAAATTAACCGTGATATGAGAAGTTAAAGCAATATTAAGACTAACATCGGCCTCAGCACTGGTGGAGGCTTTAAATAACTCACGTTTTTGCCCTTTTTTAGTAAGTATCAAGGGATCTTTTGCAGGAGAAACAGCAAAAGCCTCAGCCACTAATTCTATTGGCATAGCTGGATTGTTATTAAGATTATACCCAAGGGCTATTTTTGCATTGAGCTCATCGTCAATTACTAAAGTTTGCAACTTGGTCTTATCACGAACGCTATAACCAACATTTAATGCGGCGCGAAAAGAACCAGCTATAGTCGATACAGCGATACCTGGAGTAATAACTACATTACGCTCACTAGAATACGGCGCCTTTTGCGCGGTAGGTACAACAACCGCGGCAACCACTGCGACTGAAAGCAGACCATCTTCAAGACGCAATACGCGCGCGCGAGGTAGTATACGCAAGTCGCCTTGAGTAAATGATTTAGGTGCTTTGCCAAGATTTACATTTTCGGCAGATATTTTTTTTTCTTCAAAACCACCTTGTGAAACAAACGGCATAACTAAACCAATATCAGCAATATCAAATAAACCTAAACTAGCGATAAGATTCGCGTCTATGCGATTTTTTATAACGATCCCTAATTCATCAGTAGAATTGTCGCTCTTGAGAACTTGAATTGATAAAGGATTGCGGGCGTAGTTGGCATTTAAACCAACATTCAATTTTAAATGAGGGTTAACTTCTGCAGACTGTACTGTAACAAAATCGTTGCCACCAGCAGCCGGATGGAACAACTGAACATTTATGGTTGGCTTGGCTTCAGTAGTAGTTTGTGCCAAGACGGGCGCAGCAAACATAACTAATACAACGCTTATTAGTTGCCAACGCATAGACTCTCCTCTATCCACATAATGTTACTGTATCCTATATAGAAAACGCCATTTAAAAGCCCGCTAATCAAGATTGCAATACTCCAATAAAGAAAAACGGCTTAAAAAAAAACAGCACATTAATTAAGGGTACCACGCTCTTGGCATTATGCACACTATCGTCTTGTTTGGGTATGTAATTTTATAAAATAGCAAAGGTTATTTATAGCGGTAAAGTAAAAGTCAAATTACTTGTTCTTTAAAAAAATTTATTATGTGATTAGCAACGTAAGAAACCTCTGCGGATGTAAGCTCCGGCCATACAGGTAAAGCTAAGCTATCTTGTGAACACGCGTATGCAACAGGAAAATTATTTACGCTATGCCCAAGATAACTAAAAGCTTTTTGCGCATGTAAGGCGGCTGGATAATATATTGCGGTGGCAATATTTTTTTTTGCTAAGTGTTGTTGTAACGCATCGCGGCGATGAGGTACACGAATAACATATTGATTAAATACATGACGACTTTGCATCGCTAACGGTAATAAAACCGGCAACTTAGTATTATCACTTTTATTTAATTGAATCGCGTCTAACGGTTTTGCTGCGCATGCATCGCCACACGATGTACCATGAATATTTGGCTTGGCCACTTGCCCAAAAGTCAATAGCTCTTGATATAGAGCAGCATTTTTCTGGCGATTTACTGTACTTTCATCAAGATATTTCAACTTTACATTCAATAAAGCGCATTGCAGAGCATCAATGCGAAAATTGCCACCGATCATTTGATGATCATACCTTACTACTTCACCATGAGAACGTAACGCCTTTAGTTTAATAGCTAATGCATCATCATTAGTAGTCACTAAGCCGGCATCGCCAAAGGCACCTAAGTTTTTAGCCGGAAAAAATGAAAAACAACCAATTTTGCCAATGCTGCCCACACGCTGCCCTCGATATTCGGCACCAATAGCCTGACAAGCATCTTCAATAACCGGTATACCGTGTTTTTCAGCTAGTTCCATTATTGTTGCCATCTCTGCAGCTTGACCAAATAAATGAACCGGAATGATTGCCTTGGTCTTTTTAGTTATCTTCTCAGCTATGCCACTTGGAGAAATATTGAAACAGCATGGGCAACTATCGACAAATACTGGGATTGCCCCTATGCGTGCAACCGAACCAGCCGTAGCAAAAAAAGTATAAGTTGGAACAATTACTTCGTCACCTGGCCCAATACCAAGCGCCATTAACGCCATAATTAGAGCATCAGTGCCACTAGATACGCCGATTGCATGTTTTACCTTAAGATAGGTAACACACTCTTCTTCAAAATTTTCAACCTCGGCGCCCATAATGTAACGACCACTTTTAAGCACTCGCAAAGCCGCATCTTCGAGTTCACTTTGCAGCTTGGCATACGAGCGTTTGGGGTCAAATAAAGCAACTTGAGTTACCGTCATTTATCGTACTCGCTTAATAATTACCGTAATGGCTGTATATGCTAATACTGTTTTAGCGTCTAGCGCTTGGAGTGAGTGATGATTTAGGCCGGCGTGGTAACACCAAAGCTGCTAAATCATTTTTTTAAACGGCCACTAATGAGATTTTGCCTTTTTATTATTTCTGTTGTATGTAAATTGAATATTTAATATTCAATCGGCAAGGTCGCAGTAACCATGATAACACGCCATCTAGCGCCAAAACTTAAAGAAGTAGCCGCCAAGAATCCTGTAATTACCCTAACTGGCCCACGTCAGTCCGGAAAAACTACTTTACTAAAACATACCTTCCCACATTACGACTATGTGTCTTTAGAAGAACCTGATGAAAGAGCTTATGCACTCAAGGACCCACGTGGCTTTCTGTCGCGTTTTTTTAACCAAGTAATTATTGATGAAGCCCAACGCGTTCCCCATCTATTTTCATATATTCAAACTATAGTAGATACTGATGATATGCCCGGTCGTTTTATTTTATCGGGCTCACAAAATTTTTTATTACTACATGGCATATCTCAATCATTAGCCGGACGCTCAAGTATTTTGCATTTATTACCATTTTGTAAAAGAGAGCTTACCAACCACCCAATATTAACGACTCAACGTTTATTTAACAATAAAACACTTTCGTCCAACCAAGATCTTTTTAATATAATGACAACTGGCTTTTATCCACGCATTCACGACAAACATCTTAATCCACATGAGTGGTTAGCTGATTATTTTCAAACATATATTCAACGAGATGTCAGAGATTTGATTAATGTTGGCGATACTGAATCATTCATTCGTTTTGTAAAATTATGCGCTGGGCGGGCGGGACAATTACTCAATTTATCTTCTTTGGGAGCTGATTGTGGAATATCGCATACAACCGCCGCGCGTTGGCTTTCATTGCTTGAAAGTAGTTTCATAATTTTTCGACTTATGCCTCATCATCAAAATTTCTCAAAACGACTCATTAAAAGTCCAAAGTTATATTTTTTTGATTGTGGCCTATTATGCTATCTTTTACGTATCAAAGACCCTGAGGATTTGCGTATATCTCCTTATCGAGGCGCTATTTTTGAAAATTTCTGTATAGCTGAATTTATAAAGTCCGCATATAATCAAAAACTTGAGCCCAACTTATTTTTTTGGCGCGATTCTTCGGGTCACGAAATAGATATGTTGATAGAACAGGCAAATTTTCTGTTACCATTTGAAATAAAATCTAGTGAAACTTTTAATGAAAGTTTCATTAATAATTTAACATATTGGATTAATCTCGCCAAAAACCAAAACAAGCAAGCAGCGATACTATATGGCGGCAGTAAACGAATGAATTATAAAGGAATCGATGTTATTCCTTGGTTGATGCTGTAATCTTTTTACCAATTATAATTATAACCACCTGTTTTTATTTGCCTTTCATTATTAAATTTCACCCATTTTTTTACCAAGCAACTTTTTGCAAAATTGGACGAAAATATGGTTGTTAGTAAAGGCAAGCGAAATAAGGTGATTGGTTATGGCTAGAGCAATTAAAAATAATAACCAAATTGAAGTGAATACAGCACTCATATCACAAAAACCTGGGCTATTATTATTTCTGCCGCAGAGACAAAATCTATCGTCTGCTCAGGCCATTAAATATAATGTTTCTCATAATGAAGCGATTAATAGCAAACATTATAGCTCATTGATGCTCGATCTTAGTAAAATTACTGCTGCTCATGCTGCGGCTTAATACAATTAAAATCAATTTTATTCTATTTAAAATACATATCGTTACACTGCGCTTAATTTGCTTATTATATCCATAATCAAAAAAGGTCATGAAAAAAGGTATCCTCTTCATCAGGTATCAGTTCTTTTACTCCCTTCTTAAGTGCTTTCTGAATGCGTTCTTCTTTTGCATTAGGAAATTCCTGAGTAATGCAGCTTTCAATAGGGCGACGCATTGTATGAATGGGAATACCTGCTTTTAGCATTTCTCGAATCATTTCTTTAATTAATTCTTCAAGAGGAGGTTTGATACGTCTTCCCCTATTATCTTTAATCGTATGCAAGGCACAATATACTGCGTATCTCAAAAAATTAAGCACTTCAACCATGTCCATAATAAATTTCAGTTCAGCTAAATCATTTTCAGTTTCATTAAGGATTCTCTGAAATTTATCAATAGATTTTTGTAATCTAATCAGCAGTGCGTTGGTAAGACCAATTTTAAGTAAAGCTTCTTTAAGAGAGAGACCTTGACTGGTATAATTTTGTATTTCAGTCAAAAGTTCTGATTTTGTTAAATCTAAATCATGGACCCTTGTTTCTAAAGTTGCTGTACCATGTGGAATAGCATCAGGAAGATATCCTAAAGTATTTTTTATCCGGGCATACGCATCATATTGATTTATTATTGTTTGTTCTGCGTTTTCTGATACTAATTTTCCTTCTGCCTGAAGTGTTTCTGAAATAAACTGCGCCATTGTTGTGATAATTTCTTCATCATCTCGACCACTTTTCCTAAGCTTGGCTAAAATATTATCAGTATCGTTAAGAGTTTGGTAGTCACCTGCTTGTGGTGTAGAAGTAATTGGCCCAGAAGTTTCTGCGGGCACTCCTGGTATTATACTGTAAGTATCAATTAATTTTAAAATTAGGTTATTTCTTAGTTCTTGATAAGTGCCATGGCGTCGTAATATATTACGAATAATTTCACGTAACTCATTATCAATAGGCAAGTTTAAATGGGCAATTTGAAGGTCTGCAATAAAATTATCAACATCTGCCTCTGTAACTGTATAAATTGTTTCAGAACTACTTTTTGCTATCTCTTGAGGAGCATCTAAAGATATTTCAAATGTTGCCTCTGGGGAATCTTCGGATCCTCCATCTGGTGTTGGAGATGGTTGCTCTGGTGTTGGTTGTGCTGGTGTTGGGTCTTCAGGTGTTGGGTTGGATAATTCTTGAAGAGTTACTTGAAAATCATTATCAGGAAACACTTTTGGTTGCTTAGGAAATAGTTGAAAATCGTCATCAGGTAATTCCCACGGCAGTTTGTATGGATCATCATCATTAGCCTTTTTTTCTATAGGAAAATCTACTATCTCAACACCACTTTGGGTTGTACTTTCAGTAGGGCGAGCATCGGTAATACTAATACGTCTTTCAATATGCTCAGGAGGAGTATGAGGCGTAGTAGTTGTAATTGCAGGCTCTGCTGTTATCACTGGATTGCTAGTCTCAATTTCATTTTGATCAGGTTCTTGATTTTGCGCCCGCTCTATATTCCTTTGGCGTATATGTTCTTGCCACAATTTGAGATTGCGCTGATGAAATTCAGCCTGAAATGCTGCTGCTTCGTCAAGAGTGCGATCCCATTCATATAGTGTATAAATCGTAATACCCGCAACAACGGCAAGCGATATTAAAGCTGCAGCACTACCAATTATCGCCCAACGAACATTGGTTGCAGCACTAGCTGTTCCTGGATTTTCAACCAAAGTATAACTAGTCTCTCGGATTACTCTAAAGCTAGTATTAATAACTGGCCGAACATAAGGTGCAACATCTTTAGCAGTATTTGCTATCCGCAACAATACACAAGGACCAATATGAGCTAAGTTCACCCTTTTATCGTTGGCATCAGTATTTAATGAATAATTATATTTTAGTTTTGCATCAGCAGCGCTAATAGTACCATCACTTATTGATCGTTTATCAATGTTTAATTTATCTAAATCATAAATATCTAAATAAATAACATCTTTTTCTCTGGCCAAATATTTTAAATCACCCACAGTCTCTAAATAAATTATCTCATCAGGACACTCAGTACCGGCAAGATTTTTAAATATATTTTGATTATATTCACAATTGTCTAATTTAATAACTTTAGGTGAACTGCTAGTTGTCTCCCCGCGATAAATTTGAAAACTATTTAGTTCGTTGTTGGCTAGTTTAAGCTGGGGTGGTTCTGTAGATACACCTGAAACACCTGTAAAAACTTTATCAACTTTATCAACAGTCGTATTTTGAACTGTTTGATTATCAGCATCGCCAACGCTTGCTGGAATAGATGTCTTTAACACATCAGTTGGTGGCACATACATTTTAAAAAATTGTTTTTTATCAGCCTGTTGTATCGGTGCCATAAAATTAATTACCTTAAAATAAACGTAAATTTTGATGTATTACTACGTAGTGATTATTTTCGGCATTAATGAGAAAATGTTACTGAATATATGAATAAAACTATTACCGATCGGAGTTTTTCACGATCATTTTTATCATACCCGCTACCATGGCGATTTAATTAACCTTTGCAAGTTTTGACTACAGTCAGGTTATGTCGTTAACTGGCGTTAACAATATCA
>JAFGEK010000054.1 GCA_016931625.1 Deltaproteobacteria bacterium
ATTGGTGGGCGCAATAATCCAGTATAGTTAAAAAGATAGGTTGTTGCCGTAGCAATAATTACAGAAACAATCGTAGAAACAAGAATAACTCTAGCTATCATGGCCAATAAGCTATAACTATGCGGATCACGACGCAAGCCGCAAACGTAAGAAGTTATATAAAATCTTTAAAAAAATACAGCTAATTGCACTTTTTTACCTATCAAATAGGGGGTGTCCCTAACTCTATACCACTTTTTTTAACAAAAAGCGCCGAGTACTTCGTAAGCAAAAGTATAGTTTAAGCAGTAATTGACGGCACTCGCACGCTTATAAGTGTGAAGGTGTCAAGAGGAGGCTAATCTTGCTATCGAATACTATCCTATATCGTCGGCCTTTATGGCATCGTGCATCTGGCATTACTGCTTTGTTTATTGTCTTAGTTTTTATTCAAACTATGCGTATTTGTTTGGCAAATGCACAAACAAGCGCCAATTGTAGTTGCCCTAATGGCGGCACTCTTAGCGTGCAGACAGTTTATGTCCCTTATACTCTTGAGAATGGGCATGCAGGCGATACACTGCTGCACTCTGGCGCAACAGGAAGTATGGGTAGTGGTAATATAGTTCCACACATGCTGCGACTAATAGGCTTTAGCTATACGCATAGCATGCTAATTACTGCTGATGGGGCTAACGGCTTAAAACAAGAGGTTAGTCACTTTACCGCCCATGGTACCAAATTAGCGAGCTTATTTAGCAAAAAAGACCTTCGCCTTGATGCTGATAAACTTGCACATTTACCACCCGGCTTAGTTAAGCAAAACTTTGATAGCATCATTCGCGATTATGGACTAAATCTCTCTAACGCGCAGGTACTCATTGCTAGTGATCGCAACGCTGCCCAAAGTGCTGTGCAAGCTGCCCGTAAGTTGAGTGGGTCATATCGCATTCAAGCTTATACCGATCTCTCTTACATAAATCACGTTGGCCCTGGCACCCATTGTTCTGGCTTTGTCTACTGGGCTTGGCAACGTGGTGGCGGTGGAAGTATTTCACCAGTGCAATATTATCCTTCGTTTCGCGCAAATGCCGGCGATGTTTTATACCAGGGTGTTTATAATGCGATAATGTCAGAGGGGGTGCCAATATTACCTGATGCCTGGACCGCTAAACGAGTAGCTAACCAAATCGTTAACTGTTTTCTTGATCGTGCTTGCAATGCTACCGATGATGGTTGGCGGGCAGATCCACGAATAGGTTATACGGTAGCTCCCGATGATTTGCTGCCGCGTGCTGGTAATAGTGCTTATGCCTCGGTTGAACGTGTAGTTACTTCTGGAGGTTATTATGATGATCGTGACGTCTGCCAACTACCAGGAGGTGATTGGTATGAAGCTTCATGCACACCTACTCCTCCACCATCAGGTGGCAATGGCCACCGACCAGTTGCCTCAACACTAAATGTTAATAGTGATACCTCAGGCAATATCGTTTTCTCCTATACTTTATCTGATGCTGAAGGTGATCTCCTTAAAATAATCCCAGAGTATTCAGCTGACGGTGGTACCACCTGGAGCAATGCTACTGCTGGACCAGGAGGTGAACCCAAAACTGATCTACACTCTAGCGAAAGCGGAGTAACTCATACTTTTGTATGGGCATCGCATCTTCAAGGCATTGGGATAATGACGACCGCTACAAATGTAGCTTTCCGTATAACTCCATCTGATGGCCTTTTAGGAAAATCTGCAATCAGCAATACTTTCACTGTCGATAATACTGATAGACGCGTAGAATGCAGACCTGTTTATCAAACTAGTGGCTATTGTGGTGATTTTAAATGTGATCCTACTATATGCGAAACCATAATCAGCTGTAATCGCGACTGCGGCTATTGCGGTGATGGTATTTGCGGTGTTGATGAAACCGCTGACCCAGGGGGTAATTGCGCTAAAGATTGTGGAAAATGTGGTGATGGTATTTGTATGGCAAACGAAACCACCAATAATTGTGTGGCTGATTGCAGTAAAGGTTGTGGTGATAATATTTGTCGTCCTGAAGCTGGTGAGAATGAAGAAACCTGTCCGACAGACTGCAGTAATTGTGGTAATGGTGTACAAAACGAAGGTGAGACTTGTGCTAACTGCCCACAAGATGTGGCTAATACTCCGGTAATTATTGCGACACCATCAAAAGTAGTTGTCAATCAACCAATTTCTTTCACAACTGATACAACACTTATATCAGGTGTTCCTACTTGGGATTTTGGTGATGCAACTAATCAGTCAGGTGTTTCGGTAACGCATAATTACCGTGCCACCGGAAGCTATCATGTTGTACTTTCAGCCACTGAAAATAATTGTCAGGTCACTAAGACTTCTCTACCCTTTGTAATTGTAGTTACAAAAGGTGATGATTGCGGTGGCTTTTGCGGAGATGATGTTTGTTGCGACTATGATTATGAAGAAACACCACTCAATTGTCCGCAAGATTGTGTTTGTGGCAGCCACCAAGGCTATTGTGGTGATGGTGTATGTTGCAATATTGATGGCGAAGATTATTCAACCTGCCCGAGCGATTGCCCCATAGTATGTGATGTTTGTGGGAATGATTTCTGCGGTGAGTGTGAAAACGCCGAGAACTGTTCACAGGATTGTATAAATCAAATCATCTGTGGTGACCATGTATGTGATAGCAGTGAGGGCTGTGAAAATTGTCCTAGTGATTGCGGTAAATGTATAGAACCCTGTGGTGATGGCTATTGCACACCAGGCATAGAAGATTGTGGTACATGCACCCAAGATTGTGCATGCCGCAACGGTACTAAGTGTTCTAATCGGCAATGTATAACTTATTGCGGCAATAACACCTGCGATGAAAAAGAAACCTACAAAACCTGTCCGCAAGATTGTGCAGCACCACAAGATGAGTGCAGTAAAGATGATGACTGTGGGTCAGGAAAAGTTTGCGAGTTGAGTACCGGCTGCGATCATCCTCTAATATGTGTGTCAGGTTGCCATAACAAATCACAATGCCCAGATGGAAGCGAGTGTAAGCAACTTAATTGCATAACTTGTCCATGTGCTGGCATATGCACACCTGTTTCTCTTTCTTGCGGCGCTATGGGCGGAGACTTTTGCAGCAACACCGGCAAATGCCCGCAAGGGTATGATAATCTCGGCGCTTCATATGACTGCAGTCCTTGCTGCAAACAAGGTGATTCTTGCGGAGCCATGGGAGGAAATTACTGTAGTAACGACGGCAAGTGCCCAAGGGGATATGATGTTCTTGGTGTCACATATGACTGTACTCCTTGTTGCAAACAAGGACCATCGTGCGGCGCCATGGGCGGAGACTATTGCGGCAACGACCTTAAATGCCCAAAGGGATATATCAGTCTTGGCTCCTCATATGACTGTAATCCCTGTTGCAAGCAAGGCACCCTATAAACAAAGAGAGGCTATTATGCTGATAATTATTAACAGCTTAAAAAAAAGTTTTAAATCCACTCATCATAATGCAATTGTTGCTACATTAGCGCTAGTAATCGCAAATATATTCGGTTGTAGCAAAAATAATGATGTATCGGTTATGGAGCAGCGACCCTTAATCGCAAATATACAAACCGATCGTACTGAAGCTTGTATAGGTGATGACGTATTAGTAACGGTAATTGCGTTAGAACCCGACCCTCGCTTAGAAGTATATGTAGATGGTGCACTAGGCAATCCACGTGTGGTTACTGTTAGTAGTATAGGTGTACAAAAAGTTGGGGTAACCGTAAGTTTGGGCCCTAATGTTCGTGATTTTTCTAGTGTTGAATTTAAAGGAATTGATTGTGGCGAGCAATCAACACTTGATTTAAGTTATCGTTTTTCTACTGATCGCGCTGACACTGTTATCTTTAATGCCAGCGTTAACAAAATTGAACCCTCAGAAATATTATATTTATGGGATTTTGGTGAGGGCACGACAATAACGACAACAAGTGGTATGGTAGAAAAAAGCTATGCAATGCGTGATCAAAACAAGGCTATGACAACTTTCATAGCCTCAGTAACTGCAACAATAGCCACAGGGCAAAGTTTGCAAAAGCGTATTTCGGTAGCTTTAAAAAATTTAAGTTTCGCTGCAAGCGAAGATGCCATCGTTGTATTACCTGTCGAGCATGAACGCTTTGCTACCCAACAAGGCAATATTTTTTCAAGTCTAGTACAAATGAAAAATACGTTATCTTCGAGCGTTACTTTTAGCAATCTTGTTGCAATGGGGCGCAGTTGTGATGGTGAGCAGATGCCTCAAGTTACATTAGATCTTGCTAATAGCTTTGCAAGTCCACCATTAAAACTACTCGCTGGGCAAGTATGGTCTTCACAAATTTCACTTACACAATCTAACTTAGGAGATAACGTTTGTACGGCAAGATTGATTCTTAGTGGCGCTAGCGAAAGTGGCCAAAAAGTAAGAGCGGGATTTGCGCTTGATCTTAAAGTGCCGCAACTTAGTAGTCAGGTAACCGATACCCAAATCATTAGCAAGATTGAAGCTGCGCGCGAAATCCTAGGTCGCAAGAGAGTTACTATTGAAGAGCTTAACCGTCTTGAAGCTGAAGGTTTGCTGTAACCTAACTGATAGCTTGGGGGTATACCTAATAAAAAACGGGCCCATTTGGGCCCGTTTATACTTATCTAATCACTTTAATTGGGTTTAGCTTGGTATTAGTAATCCATACCACCCATACCACCCATACCGCCCATGCCACCCATACCAGCAGGAGCGCCAGCGCCCTTCTCATCTTTCTTGGGCTTCTCGGCAATCATACAGTCAGTTGTTAACATTAAAGAAGCAACTGATGCAGCATTTTGCAGGGCTATACGCACAACCTTAGTCGGATCAACAACACCCATGGCTAACATATCGCCATATTCTTCACTTTGAGCATTATACCCAAAATTGGCCTCTTTGGCTTCACGTACTTTTTGCAGCACAATAGAAGCATCAACACCGCCATTGTTAGAAATTTGGCGTAGCGGCTCTTCGATTGCACGCTTGATAATATTGATACCAAATTGTTGGTCATTACCTTCAACCTTGAGAGACTCAAGAGTTGGCAATGCTCGCAACAAAGCAACACCACCGCCAGGAACGATGCCTTCTTCAACAGCGGCACGGGTTGCATGTAATGCATCTTCAACGCGAGCTTTCTTCTCTTTCATTTCAGCTTCAGTAGCAGCGCCAACGCGAACTACCGCTACGCCACCTACTAATTTAGCAAGACGCTCTTGCAATTTCTCGCGGTCGTAATCGCTACTGGTCTCATCGATTTGAGTACGAATTTGAGCCACGCGACCTTCAATATCTTTCTTCTGGCCACGACCATCAACAATAGTGGTATTGTCTTTATCAACAACAATACGCTTGGCTTGGCCGAGATCTTTAACTGTAACATTCTCAAGCTTAATACCAAGATCATCGCTGATCATTTGACCACCGGTAAGAATGGCAATGTCTTGCAACATTGCTTTGCGGCGATCACCAAAGCCAGGAGCCTTACAAGCAGCAACATGCAAAGTGCCACGCAATTTATTAACTACAAGAGTAGCCAGCGCTTCACCTTCAATGTCTTCAGCAATGATAAATAATGGTTTGCTGGCACGAGCTACTGACTCAAGTAGTGGCAACAAATCCTTCATATTCGAGATTTTCTTCTCGTAAATAAGGATGTATGGATCATCGAGCACAACTTCCATGCGCTCTGCATCAGTTACGAAGTATGGCGAAAGATAGCCACGGTCGAATTGCATACCTTCGACAACTTCGAGCTCAGTTTCCATGCTCTTGGCTTCTTCAACCGTGATAACACCTTCTTTACCTACTTTTTCCATGGCTTCGGCTAAAATCTTGCCGATAGTCTCGTCACCGTTGGCGCTGATGGTGCCAACTTGAGCGATTTCTTTAGGATCTTTAGTGGCCTTAGAAATTTTCTTAAGATTCTCAGTGACAGTTGCAACTGCTTTATCAATACCACGCTTGAGATCCATTGGATTAGCGCCAGCCGCAAGAAGCTTAACGCCTTCACGATAGATAGCTTGCGCTAAAACAGTAGCAGTGGTGGTGCCGTCACCAGCGATATCAGAGGTCTTGCTAGCGACCTCTTTAACCATCTGCGCGCCCATGTTTTGAAAACGATTTTCAAGCTCGATTTCTTTAGCAACAGTGACACCATCTTTGGTCACCGTAGGTGAACCGAAGCTTTTTTCAATGATAACGTTACGACCCTTAGGACCAAGAGTTACTTTAACTGCTTCGGCTAAGGTGTTCATACCCGCGAGAATTGCTTCGCGAGCATTCTGATTAAATACGATTTCTTTAGCTGCCATGCTTATAATCCTTAAGTAGTTTTGCGGTTTTTTTAAAAATTAACCTTCGATGATCCCTAAAACCTCTTCCTCACGCAGGATGAGACTCTCGATACCATCAAGCTTAATTTCACTGCCAGAATATTTGCCAAACAGAACCCGATCACCCACCTTAACTTCAAGTGGAGTGACTTTACCATCATCACCGCGTTTGCCGTTACCAACAGCGAGAACTTCACCTTGTTGTGGTTTCTCTTTAGCGGTATCAGGAATTATTAGCCCACCTGCGGTACGCTCTTCACCTTCAATGCGTTTTATAAGAAGGCGATCATGAAGTGGACGAAATTTTTGTGCCATATAGTTTTCCTCCAGTTGTTAGTACGCTTGTCGCAAGCGCACCATCGTAAAAAAACTTGTTAATTGTGACTTTTAGATAACTTGCTCTACCTAAAATTTTTGTTTTTGCATCCACAATATCGGATGCTAATTAACTAACGACGCGGGCAATATAGTTTCACTATGGGCGTTGTCAAGATAGAGAAAAATATTTTTGTTAATTTGTACCACATTGAAAAATCGCATGTTTTCTTAATTAGTTAGCAAATACGGTTATACAGCTGCTAAAATATATGTTTAGCGAATGAAAGTAATTAGGGGGTATCCCTAAACATAAATGAAAAAATGCATACCTATAAAAACGAGAAGTCCATATATAACATTTGCAAACTTGGCTTTACCTCTCTACTATTGTCAATTTAAACAAGTAGGTGCCGGAGTCTAAATGCAAAAAACTCTTAAATTTCTATTAATTTGCGGATTTATTATAGGATTTCGGAGTATACCATTAGCTAGTGCAGCAGAAGTAACTGATGTTGCTGATGCAGCTCATAAATTACTCATTGGCAATAGCGAACAACAAATTCCAATAAGTATTTACCTTGATGATTCAATTGAATTTCTGATGGAAAACGGCATAATCAGCCGTGAAGTCATTGATCTTGAAGGACGAACTAGCGGCTGTAGCGCATCAAATCCATTCGGGTGCCAACCAGTTGATGAGTTGCGTTATACACGCAACACTTATACCTATAAATTGCACACTCAAATCGGCATTTATCAAGATCTCGCGATTACCTTAGGTTGGAGTTACATTATTGGTCAAACTACAAAATTTGGTTATGCGCCTGGGGTTACAGCGGCCACTAGTACTGTTAATAGTTCTGATACCAACATTGGCAGCAATTTTAATCACAAATATAAATCAAGTCATAAAGGTAGTGGCGCCCTTGAATTTGGGTTTCGCTATGCCCCGCTATCTGATGAACTTGATCAAAGCAAACCAATGTGGGTTTTAGCCTGCAATTGGGCAGCACCATGGTCGACTAAAACTAATACCATCAGCCGTGACCCCTCTACTAATGATCCAGGTCCGGTGGGTGATGGCATGCATTATTTAACTTTTAGTACCGCCTTATCAAAACGATTGGGCAATTTTGGCGAATTGAGTACCCGCCCAAATGCTAATCGCCGTGGTTATCTCGACCCTTACATAGAAATCGCCTATGTTTGGCCAATAGCTGGTAAAAATGCTCTGCCAGCTATTTCAAGCAGTAAGTTTGCAAAATCGCCTTCACAACAAATTAAATTTCATACTGGTTTTGAAATCATACCTTATGAAGATCTACGCAATAAACGCAAGCTTGCCATTGATTTAGGTTTAAAGAGTACTTACTTCACTAGGGGTCGTAATTATAGTTTGCTTACTGATCCATTAAAACGACTGACCTATACTGAACAATATTTATTTATTAGCGGTGTGGTTGGCATTTATGCACAAATTGCCTCTTTTGTAAGGCTAAAACTTAATGTGACTCTGGGATACCAAACACCGCATCTGCTAACTGGAGAACGCGAAGGACAAGACCGCAATAATGATGGTCGCATAACCACCCAAAATGAAGACCCTAATAGCCCAGATATTGCCAATCCTTACTTTTGTGGACCAGCGCAAGCTGCTACATGTGCTAACGGTGGTTTAGCCTATGATCAAATCGGTATGCGTTTTAAAGATGCGAATCATGTGGTATTTGGTGCTTCGACTTCGCTACTTTTAACTTTCTGACACTTTAAAAATATTTAGGACAATCAAATGCTGAATATCGGGATAATCGGCGGTAGTGGTCTATATCAGATTGAAGATGTAGCCAATGTACGTCAACTTAATCTTGAAACGCCATTTGGGAACACTTCTGATTCGTTAACTGTTGGAGAATTAAACGGCGCACAATTGATTTTCATTCCTCGCCATGGTCGTGGACACTCTTTGACCCCAAGCGAAGTTCCCTACCGTGCTAATATTTTTGCGCTGAAAAGCCTTGGAGTTAATTGGTTAATTTCAGTATCGGCAGTGGGTTCACTGCGTGAAGAATTGCCTCCAGGTACAATAGTACTACCGAATCAATATATCGATCGTACTTTAAACAGACAGCGAACCTTTTTTAGCAAGGGATTAGTTGCTCATGTATCCGTAGCTGACCCAACATGTCAAAATCTGCGTAAAGCAATAGTGAATGCGGCTAATAATGTTGGATCATCAATAAAAAGCGGTGCTACTTATGTTTGTATTGAGGGTCCGGCTTTTTCAACACGCGCTGAATCTAATCTGTATCGCTCATGGGGTGCTGACATAATAGGTATGACTAGCATACCTGAAATATATCTAGCGCGAGAAGCCGAAATACATTACGCCACTATTGCTATAGTTACTGACTATGATTGTTGGAAAGTCGGTACCGAAGCTGTGCAAGCTGATATAGTAATAGAAAACTTTAAAAAAAATGTAGATAACGTTAAGAAAATCCTATCTACAATAGTACCAGAAATTGAGGCTATAGATTCTATTAAAGAAGAATGTCGCTGTACTCAGGCTTTAGCGGGCGCCATTCTCACCGACCACACTCAAATCGATCCCCAAATAGGCGAAACCTTAGCGCCATTAGTTAAGAACTACCTATAATCTCTAAATAAAACAGCTTAATGAATTGTTATCGGACCAAATGGGAAATTCGAAATAGGTAATTCGCGCTGTGATGCAGGGAAACGCCATCGCTTCATAACTGTTGAAAAACAACTAGGTAGCGATGTGTTTAAAACGTTCGCAGGACCTTTCATTACTGGCCGCGCAACCGAACCATCAGGACGAATCACCCAATTAAGAGTAAAAACCACTTTACCTGGTTGGATTTCATTATTTGCGCGAGCATCTTTTAAGCATGGAGCAACCGTAGCGGCACTGCGCTTAACTGCAGACATAACATCTTGTTTGGTAAGCGATTCTTTAGCTGCTGGTTTGTTACTTGGTGTATCGATATCAGCTAGTGGATCTCTACTACCGGATTTAGGATTAGCTCGCGGTGTGGGGCGCGGCGAATCTTCATCATCATCTGCTCGTGTGGTTGTCTCATGTTTGCCAGCTCCACGAGGTTCGCGATTTTTATTGCGTCCTAGAACATTTTTGCGCCTGCCCTCACCTTTTGTGGATGCTTTGCCGTTTGCCTTGTCAGATGATGCTTCGGAATCATCATCATCTGCTGCTGGTTTCTTGGTATTATCTACGTTAGCCGCAACCGCTTTTGAACCTGCAGATTTTGTGTTGTCAGAAACTGCATTTGTTGCATTTGACTGAATAGGAGCCTGCACAATAACCTGTTTTGGCATATGCATTTGTTGCCATACTAAAAATCCAAGCAACCCAAGAATAGCCAAGCCAAAAAAACTAAATAGCGGAATCATCCACTTAGCGTGACTTGTATGCTTGGGTGTTACCGGTACGGACCACGAAGGCATTGGAGCGCCACCAAATGAGTCAACCCGTGGTGCAACAGCAGCAACGCTAGCTCTGCTACTGCTATTGCTCTTCGACGAAAATAACTCATTAGCCCCAAAGGAAGGCATATCCATTTCATATGGATTATTAGAAGCAGAAGCTACAGGCGCAGGGCTTGGTGGATTATTGGCAGCAACTAACTCTTCTTGAACTAAAGACGATAAAGCACTAGCCGCTGACGGTTTCCAACTAATTTCTTCATCAGAAGTTTCACCGCCAAAGGTAACACCTGAAGAAGGAACCATAATAGTGCCAGTACTGCTTGCCGTAGCTGTGTTGGCCGCAGCACTTGAGAAATTCGCACGAGCTTGAGATTTTGTATGCGGACGCTGGGTAATTAAATAAGTTAACTCAGGAATTTCGGTTAATGGAAGCCAATCAGCCATACCAGCTTTCCAGGCCAAACTTTCTTCATCAAGTTCTTCAGCATCCCAACGTTGCTCGACTTCAGCAAGATCAATCGGGCCGATTTGCGAATCATCGATGGCAATATACCATTCTTTCTCACCTGGAGATTGTTGCACTTGCGAAGGAGCCCGTACATTTGGAGATAGTGCACCTAGATCGAAATCACTACCTTCGCTTTGATAATTCTGTGAATTATCGTAAGATTGCGATGAAGCTGAAAAGTTAGCATTAGCTGAAAATCTCTGGCTATTATCAGTTGCTGCATAGGGAGAAGTTGACATACCAGAACTATTTGCAGCAGATTCAGCCGCAAGATCTGGCATTGATGGGGAGGTATCAAATGATGAGGCAGAGCTACCAAATCCAGCATTTTGAAAGCTTGAACTGCCAAAATCGTTACTTGTTGTACCACCAACAATTCCTGCATCCATACCAGCAGAGTCGGATCCAGCCCCTTCATTTGCCGATGTACCCGCAGCAGAAAAAACTGAACCAAACGGGTTGCTAGTATTACTGCTCGAATTAAAAGCAGGGTTTGATTCAGCACTAGCAGGCGTATTTGCAGTAGTTGCCGACATTTTTTGGGACGCAGCCGTAGAATGATCAGTGGCAGCGGGCTTATTATTAGGCGCTGGTGTCTCTTCACGAGCAGCAGGCTTCACAATAATGATATGGCTGCATTTTTTACATTTTACTTTAACACCACGAGCTCCGACCTTTTCGTCGGCGATCATGTATTGGGCATTACAGCTATCGCAGGAAAACTTCATTGTCGCTCTAGTCTTTTCGGGCAAATAAACATGCTTATATACAAATTATCGTACGGATCGTGTTACGTCAAATTACTAGAGGGTGGTTTTTTATTATTTAGCTGCCGCAGCCTTATTTTCGACAAGCGCGGCACCTATAACTTTACGAAGTTCAAGGTATGGCCGCGAGACCGAAAATAATAAAAGTTCTTTAATACGATCGCGAGTAGAGAGCGTTGCAGCACGACTAGCGCCTTCACCAATCCCACGAGCGGCCGCATATAAATCACCAGCTACAATAAATCCGGCTCTGGTAGCAGTATATTCAGATGCATCTAAGTATGTTTCAAGCGGAACTCCTTTAACGATTTCTGGATATGCTGCTTGAGCAACCGGTTGCATACGTTTAAGGATTGGGGCTGGCATCCGCTCAAAAAGTTGGGCCCAGCGGCCAACTTCTCTGGGATCGCTGTTATGCGGCAAAGAGCGGTTATATATTAAACACATACCCAATAATACTTCTCGTAATTGATCAGGTAAGAAAATACCGGCAAGAAATAGCTCCGGTCGAGCAAAAGCTAAATTTCTGCCAATATGAAATAATACGACCCGCTGTACAGCATCACGAAATACGTCATTATTTTCACCAGCTACTAAAGCTGGCGGTTGTGAATTTTCTAAATGCAATGGCTCGTTAGAAACAGGTCGTTTGAAAACATCAAAAACTGGTACACCAAGTACCTTCGCTGCATAGCGGGCTAAATTAGCAAAATATAAATCACTCTGACGTACGTCGATTTGATCTTTTTTGCGTAAACCTAAATCTTTAGCAGGTACAGTCACAAATTGCGCAGCACTGCGATAAATCCATGAAGCTAGTATACCAACTGGATTTTGTGTTTCTGGATGTAATAGAGACTTCCATTGATCTTCAATTAAACCTCGTGCTGCTTTAGGGGGAACGCCTTGAGCTAAGTAATCATGTACTTTACGTTCTTCTTCATCAGCTTCTTTTAAAAATACTAAAGCATGAGATAGACAGTACACCGCATCAAAATCACGTTCTGCATGATACAATTTGCGCAAGTTACGAATCGGTCCTACCGGATTTTCAATAGTAGGTAAAACCTCATGTTGCATATTGATCGCTTTGCTGCGGCTTTCTGGCTTCTGCGCATAAAGCTCGGCTAAAATCGCCAGATCTTCTTTCTTGCCAGGGTTAAGTTTTTGCAAAACTTCATAAGCCATTATCGCGCCATCGACATTTTTCAATACGCGATGATAAAGTTCCCCAAGGTTATGCCATAGAACTAAACGAACTTGCACTGAAAGTTCTTTGGCACGTGAAATCATAGCACGATAATTTGCCTCAAGCAGTGCCCACTCTTGACGCATAGATAATATCCGCTCGATAGCTTCAAACGCCTTAATATTGGTAGCTTGTGCATCAAGCGCAGCGTTATATTTTTGTACTGCCATTGGTTCATGACGCAATTCAGTTTCATAAATAAAACCAAGACGGAAATTTATCTCAGACTGTTTATTACTATCGTTAACAACACCTAGCCCTTGTTCTAACGCCTCTGCAGCTTTTTGCGCTTGTTGGGTGGCTAAATATATTTCGGCCAAACGTTCATATAGCTCAACACGTGGCTGATTTAAACGTCGCGCACGTTCAAGTGCCTCAATGGCACGCGACGTATCCATTAAATGCTGCGAAGCAATATCTCCTAGCTCCATTAACACCACAACACGCTCTGGTGCTGGTGCAACGTCAGCTAGTCTTGATAAGCGCTCACAAGCACTCTCCCAGTTTTGAATTTCTTTATCTAGTTTCGCTAGTGCAAAAAGCGATGGCCCATGGTCAGGGTCAATTTCAAGGGCGCGTTCAAATTGTTTATAAGCACGATCAGGTTGATTTTGCTTAAGGCAAATATCACCTATCTGCCACTGCACGTCGACTACTTCGCTTTCGGTTAATGAATCGCGATGATAATTAATAATCGATTGAAATACTTTTTGTGCTTCTTCCCATTGCTCTTTAACCAACAGCGAATGCCCAAGACCTTCAAGAGCCGGTAAGTATGTGGGGTCTGCTTCATAAGCTTGGCGATAATAAGTAAGAGCTATATCAGAATCACCCAAACGCTCACTAATATAACCAAGACGATGCGATTTTTGGCAATAATCCTTAGCATCTTGGCTCTTATCAAGTGACTGTACTACCATCGAATACAGCTCGCCTGCTTCTTGCCAATTTTCACTTCGAAAATAAATTTCAGCTAAAGCTTTTGCAGCGTCAATATGACCAGGGGTGGTCTCTAAAGCACGCTGAAAATAATGTACTGAGTTTTGTTCATCGTTGCGAATGTCATTAAAGAAATGAGCTGCTTCTACAAAAAGTTCTGTTTTGGTTTCGGTATCGCCAGCCGTTTCTGCTTCGGTAATCAGATAGTTGGCATAGCTGTCCCAATCTTCAATATTTTTAGCGATTTCTTTTAATGCACTTAAAGCTGGCGCGTAAGTCTGATCGATAGCAAGAGCACGCTCATAAACAGCTTTAGCAGCCGCATTATCCATGAGCATCTCTTCATTAATACGACCTATACGAGTTAAAACAGGCAAAGCTTCTGGTTCGCCACCAAGAATATCAGCTTCAGCTTGCAACATTTCAAGAGACTGAAACCAGTTGCCACTGCGTTCATATAGTTGCCCGAGAGCATGCAAAGCTGCGGTGCTTTGCGGATTAATTTCACGTGCGACGTTATAAATTTGTTCAGCCTTATCAACTCGAGCCAGATCTCGGTAATAAATCTCACCCATTTCAAGATAAAGCTCAGTGATTTCGTTTTGATCACTTAACAGTTTAATATGATGCTCAACGATTTCAATTAGACGATTGAATTCGCCTAATGTACGCAAGAGACGCTCAAGACTTTTTATTGAAGGAATATGGGTCGCATCAATCTGTAAAACTCTTTCGAAGCATTGACCTGCATCACGCGAAGAATCAAATTGGTTTTCGTAAATTGATGCGGTTTTGCTTAATAAACGTATTTTCTCTTCAGTATCTTGTACTGCTTGTAATTGTACTTCAAAAACACCAATAAGCTCACTCCAGCGTTCAAGCCCGGTATACAGTCGATCAAGAGCAGCAAGAGCTCCTTGATGAGCACCATCAAAATCAAGTACGCCACGATACCACTGAATAGCAGTCTCAGGATCACCAAGTTCAGATTCACACAACGAACCAACACGCATACGCAGATCCACGCTTTCAGCCGGATCCACGCTGAGTTCAACTTTACGTGTTAGCGTATGCGCTAATTCACCCCAACGATTTTCTTTTGCAAAAATTCGAGCCAACTCATCGAGCACTGCGATATCAGAACCATCAATTTCTAAAGCACGACTTAATGCACTAATCGCTTCATCGATCTCATTTATACGGTCTTCCCAAACACGAGCAATCTCAGTTAAAATACTCTTGCGTTGAACATCTTCACTTACAACTAGTAATTTTTGTTCAAGGGCTTGTATTTGTTTATCATAACGCTCTTGGGTGGCGCCTAGCTGTGCTAAAGTATCAAGCGCTTCAAGATCATTAGGCTGTATAATTAATATCTTATTTAGAGTTTCTTCAGCTAAAGGTACGTCTTGTAAGTGCTCCGCGTAAATACGGGCAATGCGACGCAAGGATGCAATCTTGACATCAGTATCAATGATGTTATCGATCTCGTCTTCTAATACAGCGACAAGTTCTTCTGCACCGCCGGTTTCGATACCAATACGTTCTAGAATTTGTGCTGCTTCAAGATCTAACGGATTTTCTTTGTAAACACGGCAACCACTAATAAAGGCAAGTTCACGCTCACCAAGCTTTTGCTCTTGAACATCACGAATTTCGGTAATTAACAGCAAACGCAAATCAGGTGCTGCATGGGGAACAAAAGATTCGTTTAAAACGACCAGCTTTCGCCAATCGTTAGTTACCCGATAAATCTCAGCTAAAGCTGTAAAAGCATCAAAATGCGAGGGTTGTACTTCTAAAATTGCTTCATAATCTATGCGAGCATCATTAGGTTTCTTAAGTTGATCACGTTTAATTGTCGCAGCTTCAAGGTAGCGTCCAATTTTAGCATCATTCTCGGTCTCAAGAGCGCCAGCTTTCTCAAATACGATTACTGCTTCATCAAATGCTTCAATAACAATTAGCATTTTTGCTAAGCGATCAAGCTGTTCGACTGTATGCGGCTCGGTTGCTCTAACTTCACGAGCTAGACGAATAGCTTCTTCACGACGATCAAGATGTTCACCTAAAGCACTAGCAAGATTAAGACGAACCTCTTTAGCTTCTGCTGGATCAACAAGCGGAATCAGCCGACGTGCAACATCGACGAATTCTTCCCACATTGCGCGTTCGCGATATAAACCCGATAGTGCCCGTAAAGCATCAATATTTTTAGTGTCATGCGATAATACTTCACGCCAACTTTTTAAAGCATCTTCACTGCGACCAAGTTTTTCACCTAAAATTACCCCTAAACGACGATGAATTTCACTCTTCTTGGTCGGATCTTTAACGAAAGTAAGTTGTCGACGGTAATGCTCGGCTAGCTCATCCCACATATCTTCGCTAGCAAGTAAAACATCAAGAGCCTGGTTAGCCGCTTGATGATTAATCTCAATTTCAACAACTTTAAGCCAATGCTCTATAGCACTGTGATTATCGCTTAGCTCCTCTGCGAAAAGTTGACCTGCTGCTACATGAATACGCAGTTGTTCTTCTTTATCTTTTAATACTTCTGCTTGTCGCGCTAAATTCTTAGCGAGTGAATCCCAATCTTGCACTTCGGCATAAAGCCGCTGCATTGATTTAAGAGTTAGTGGATGATCAGGATCAATCTCTAATATTTGCTTATGACACCGCAATGCTGCTTCGGCATCCATAAGCTTATCGCCCCAAACCCAAGCCAAGCGCTCTAGAAATTGACTTTTCTGTTTGGGTTCATCTGCCATATCAATACGTCGCTCAAGAATATCCGCCAACGCTGCCCACATTTGGTTCTTCTCAAGCAAACTATCTAAATGGCTTAGAGCTGTTTCATCACTTGGTTCGTATTGTAATGCTTGCTGCAAATAAGCGATGGCTCGGGCTGGATCATTAAGTCGCTCACCAGAAATCGCGCCTAAACGATGTAACAGATGCTGACGTAACTTAGGATCAGCAACGGTATCAAGGTCACGACTAAGCGTTGCAATGATTTCTTGCCAATAACCATATTTTTCAGCAATGGCTTCTAATTTTTCAAGCAAGCTAAAGTCAGCACGATTCTCGTTAAATGCATAGGCAATGGCCCGAAATGCCATATCGCCAGTTTTTAAGCGTTCGTCAAAAGTAAGCGAGAGTTCAAGATATATTTCTTGACGTTGTTCGGTTTCGGCGGTCTGTTGCAGCCGTGCTTGTAATATTTCGACATAACGTGGCCAGGCACCTCGCGATTTGTACACTTTTTCAAGTAGGGCAAGAGCCTCCATAACTCCTTGCCCAGCCCTTGCTTGCAAATATTGCACTGTCGAGGCATGCTCAGATGATTCATTTAATACTTCGCCAAAAATCGTTATGGCATCTTCGCGATTATCAAACTGTTCATCGGCAATACGACCACGGCGATACATCAATTCTAAACGCCGCTCACGCCACTCTTTACTGCGTTTGTCGCTTAAGCGCTGAATTTCACCTTTGTAAAAATCATCAAGATCAGCCCAATTTAATAATTGCGCTAATAGACGTTCAATCTGCTCAAAGGCGTAAGTATCATCAGGAGTAATGCTAAGAACCGCCTTGTAAGTTTCAACCGCAGCACTGGCATCTTGTAGCTTTTGTGTTTGAATTGAAGCAATTTCGGCAAGAAACTCGCGTTTGCGCTCAAGACCCGCACAAAGCAATAAACGCCGCTGCAAAATTTCAACTAATTCAGACCAAGCTTCAGTAGCTCGGAAAATACTTTCAAGGCCAGCAAGCGCCTTTTCATCGCGAGACTCTATATTGAGAATAGCTTGATATTCTCCGACTGCCCCTGCCGTATCATTTAATTTTTCGTGTAAAATTGCTGCAGCCCGACGATGAAACTGCAGTGCTAGTTTGGCATCTGCTTTTTGTGCCTCTTCAATATAGGCATCAGCTAGCGGACGCATCTCGTTAATTTCGCCGGCGAGCTTTTCGATCCACATGCGCACGCCCATATCACCGGGATCAAGAGACAAAGAGCGTCGCGCCATTGCAAAAGCGTAATTTTTCTGACTCAAGCGATTTTCATAAATATCACCAATGCGTCGCAGCAAGCCTTTGCGCTGGGAAAGATCATCAATACCATCAACTCGTTGTTCTAAAACCCAAGCAAGTTTGCCATGGTCTTGTTTAGCAATGTAAATAGGTTCTAATACTTGAGCAATTTCGGTTTTATTTTCTGCATGCTCAATTAAAGCTTCAAGACCAGCGATTGCCGCGGGATGTTCTCGTTTCTTTAATAATACGGCGCGATAGTTTTTAAATGCTTCAGTAGGTTGATCCAATTCAATAGCGACCTGAGCACGCTTGAGATAATCATCGACTATTTCAGGACTAGCAGCGCCTACCTCGATTAGCTTATCAAGTATTTGTGCCCTCTCTTCATGCTGCCCCATACTTCCTAAAACACCTTCAAGTGCACGTAGACCCCGTAAATCACGCGGATCAACTTCATTTAAGGCACGGTACATATCAGCAGCATGAGATTTATCAGATAATACCTGATCATAAAGTTGTCCTAATTCAAGATAGATTGCCTTTTTACGATCACGCTGATCTGGTGGTAATTTTTGCGTGATCGCTGATAAAACATCAGCAAGGTCCAAAGGACGCTCCTGGGTACGTAAAATTCTCTCCAATGCCTCTAGCGAAGGCAAATCATCAGGAAGCGACCCACCGCCTGCAGCTCGATAATGCTCAATAGCTTCTTCACCGCGACCAACTTTATCAAGAACTTGTGCAAGTTTACGCCTAATAGGTCGTTGACTTTCTGGATCTGCGACAACACCTAAAGCTGCAGTATAAGTAGTAACTAAACGATCATAAGCGTTTGTCTTATCGATGAGTTTTTCATATTTACTACGCAATTCAGGGTTAAGCGGCGCATCAGTAAATGCACGCTCTAAATCAGTAACAGCGCCAGCAATATCATTAAGCTTTTCAGCCTTAATAGTTGCCATTTCAATTAGAGCATCAACTCGCTCTTCTGGTTTTGCAAAAGTATCAAGACGGCTAGCCTGTAAAGTAATCAGCTCTTGCCAACGACTGGCTTCTCTGTAGCCAGTTATAAGCATTGCTACGGTTTGATCAGCTAAAACAGGATCAGTAGCAACAGCTGGATAAATTTCTGCTAACAACTGTATTGCAGCTTGATGTGCTGGTTCTTGGGTAACTACACTTTGTATAGCGCTAATTGCTGATGCTATATCACCTAGCTCTTTTGCTGATAACTCTGAAAACGAAATTACCCGGGTACGTCTCTCAGGCCCATCAGGCAACAAATTGATTTCACGATGTATAGCTTGTGCCGCTTCTTTGGGCATGCCTGCTTTTTGATACATCGCAGCCAAACGTTGCCAAACTAAACGTTGTCCTGGTGCTAATTCAGCCACACGATTAAGTTCAGCGATGGCTGAATGGGTATCACCAAGCTTTTCGCCCAAAACTTCAGCAAGTTGCCCTACCAATGCCGCACGCGAGGTATCATCTACGGCAGCATCAATTTTAGTGCGTAGATGCTCTGCTAATGCCAAAGGATCCGGCGATGATTCATAAAGACGGTCCAACTCAGCCATTGCTTCAGGGTCATTCTGATGAGTGGCGAGAAGGTTCTTCCAAGCAATAATGGCATCTGCGTAGCTATTCATGGTTTTGTCAAATAGGCGGGCAAGCGTCCGCCAAAATTGGCTGCGCGCAGCAGCCGGCAACGCTTCGGCGACCTGTTCGCTCGCCTCGCGAATTTTAGATACCGGCAAGCCAGTCTTAAATAGACTAGTCAAGCCATCACAAGCAGACTTAGCTGCCAAATCACTTGAGCCCTCAGCTGCACCGAGAGCACGTAAAAAATCAACTGTGGCACCAACAGTATCACCTTCACGGGCTGATAGCGATCCTGCTCGCAAAAGCACGTGAATTCGCTGTTCTCCTTCTAGAACGCTAGTTGCTGCGCGATATGCACGGACTAATGCTTTAATATCGCCCAAGCTTACACTTAGTCGTTCTAGCTGGGATTGTACTTCATTATTGGCCGGATTGGCTTGAAATGAACGCAATAGTGCCAAAAAAGCATCTGCTGGTCTTTTTAACTTTGCTTCATAGGTATTAGCTAAATCTGCCAGCAAAACACCACATTCAGTAGGGTCTGTTGCCTTTTGTATTTGAATTTCTAACATCTGAGCAACAAGATCAAAACGACCTGCGGCTTGAAAATGCGGTGCCAAACGTTTAGCCGCACTTAGTACTTGCGATGAGTGATTTAGTAAACGCTCACTAGCTGCTAAAGCTTCTTTATGACCGGGTTGAGCATCAATAACATCAAGGTAGCGTTCAAGAGCTAAATCAACCTGTTTTTGTTTTTCATAAAGACCTGCTAACTCAAGAACCAAAGGAACTCGCTCGGTATCTGCAGGTAAATGTTTGATTTTATGAGATAGCATCTCAGCTACTTCGGCCACTCGATTATCACGTCGGTACAGCAATAATAGCCCATCAATAGCTGTTATATCACTCGGTGATATTTTTAAAATTTGGCGATATACGTCAGCTGCACGCATATGGTCGTGAACATTATCAATCAACTCTGTTGCCAAACGTTGCAGCAACTTAACTCGTTCTGTATCAGTATTTGCCGCACGAGCTTGTTCTTCGTACAAAGCGACGCGATCACCAGATGCTGCTGCTGCTTCAAGCAAACGTTCAACAGCTAAGGTAGCGCGTGCATCATTGTTATCAAGAGCAAGAATACGACGATGAACTCTCAACGCTTGTAATGGTGCTGCGTGTGCCCCTTCATAAATTGCTGCTAACGAATGTAATGCTTGTATCTTATCTTCTGTGGTTTCTATTTTTTCATAACCCGACTCTAATATCTGCACTAATGAAGCTAATAAATTATTACGAGCCGCCATTTCTTCAAGACGTTCTCGCAATTTTGCATCAGGTTTATAACGATATAACTCACCAAGTGTCTCGATGGCTTGGGTCGGATTATTTAAAGGGCCGGCAAATAAATCACCTAGTTCAGCAAGAGTAGCAAGCCGGTCATCTTGATTGATACCAGAAAGCTTAGCTTTTAAAGTACGGGCGAGTGCGGGATAATCTTTGGCCTGACGATACACACCTTCAAGAGCAATTGCAGCAGCTTGATTCTGCGGATCAAGATTTAAAATAGCCTCGTAATGCGGACGAGCTTGTTCACGCTTATCAAGTTCTTCTTCGAGTATGCGGCAACAAGCATAATGAGCCGCCACTTTATCAGCAGCTTGGGTAGCTCGTTCTGCCCACTGCGATAGTACTTGCAGGGCTTCTTTCCATAGTTTTCGTTCACGAAAATATTCAGCAATAGCGTTAGCCGCTACTTTATTGCCGGGATCAAGCTGCAAAACTCGACTATAGATACGCGCCGCGGCATCAGCATTATCAAGTCGCACTGCATGATGCAGTGCAGCTTTTAAATAGAGATCAATCGCTATTTGCGGCTCACGCGTATATGCGGCCATCATTTCAAGTTTTAATGACAATTCATCATAGCGATTAGCTGTACCGTAAATTTCTTCAAGCAAGCGCAAAGCAACTTGATGTCCAGGTACGCAAGCAAGTGAGCGATCAAGGCTTGCTAATGCGGCATCTTCTTGTTTGCCATAAATTAGCTGAATTTCAGCAACGCTAACCCAAGCTGATGCGGCAGATTCTTTATCAGAAGATTCAAGCTGTTTAGCTCGTTGACTAATTTCATCTACGCGCCTTGACCAATTAGAACGAAAAGCATCAAGCTCGGTTTGTACTTGTTTGGCCCGGTCATCATCACCACGTTCACCTAAAACAATTTCAATAGCTACTCGAGCATGGCGATGTAATTTGGGACGGTCGAGTAATAATTCAGCGACAGTTATTAAGCGATCAAGAAGATCTGATGTTGGACCGGTTATTGCTAATTCTTTTAGTAGACTTTCTTGAGTTTGCTCTAAACGACCTTGAGCTTGGTAAATAGTTGCACTTACACGATAAATTTCAGCATAGTTATTATCGCTACGTTCAGCTTGGCGTAAGGTTGATAATGCTTTATCAAGACGTTCTAAGCGATCGCGATAAATAATCGCAGCTTCAACTAAGCCAACAGCTTTTTCATGTGGATCAGCAGTATTTGCTAATTCTTTTTCAAAAATTTCTAACGCGGATTCATGCTTTCCATAAGCAAGATAAATTTCACGCAGCATACGCAAGGAATCTATATCGGCTGCATTTAATTCAATGGCTCGCTTTAAATACATCTCAGCACGCTGCACTGAAGATATTTCTTCAAGACATATTTTTGCGGCTTTACGAAATAAATTGATTGAAATGTTTGGCGCTGCTCGCAGTGCGTTATCTTCGTAGACACGCACGAGTTCTTCCCAACGACCTTGAGAAGTATAAACCTCTTCAACGGTGTCAAGCGCAGCTTCATCCGCTGGCGTAACCGCTAATTGGTCAAGATACGGTTGCAGATCGGTCATTTTGTACCGATATCCTTAAATACTGTAGCAACAATCTTACCCCAAGGCTTACCCCAAGGCTCACCCCATAGTGTCAATGCCAAAAATGTTACTTTATAAAAACTTTTAATTTGCACCAACCAAGATATTAGCATCCTTTAAGACCTCGTTTTACAACCCATCCTAGTTAATACACATTTAATGTTTCGGACCCATTAAATCACAGATCCGTAGAGTACACGTTATCGCGACCTTGCTTACTGTGCAAAAAATCGAATACTCTTCTTACGGAAACGATCGTGAAATAGCCTCAAAAATCGGTAAATACACCAAAACCAAGATCTATTAGCTGCTAAATCGGTCGTGTGAAATTAAGATTGTATTTGTTAAGCGCTAATTGCTTTGCCGCTTGGTGTAGTGCACTATTGCAAAAATGTCGGTCTGGTTTCGTCTATTTTTTGGCCTCATCGCAGCAACACTTGGATATGGCTGTGACCTGGTACCCCTTAAAATTCTCGCTATTAACGACTTTCATGGGCAAATTTCACAAGGAAAAATTGTGCAGGATCGACCGGTGGGAGGAGCTGCGGTTTTATCCGCTTATCTTAAAGCAGCAATGGCAAATAAAAAACAACAAACAATAATAATTTCAGCAGGTGATCTTGTTGGCGCCTCTCCAGCTAGTTCAGCGTTACTCCAAGACGAGCCTGCAATAACCTTTTTCAACTCTTTTGCTAATGAATTCTGTCAATTTCCCAGTCAATTAACGACAACCAATACCCCATCAACTTTACAATTGTTTTACGGTAATCATTTTGTGAGTGTATTTGATCAGCGTTGTAATTTATTGGCCGTTCCAGGAAATCATGAATTTGATGACGGTCAAAGCGAACTTTTGCGTCTTTTTGCCGGTGGTAACCACAAAAATGGCCCCTTTTTAGAAAACCCTTGGCGTGGGGCTCGCTTTCCTATGATTGCAGCTAATATTCATCTAACTGATGGCCGCTCGTTATTTAAGCCATTCGTTATAAAAAACGTCGCCGGAGAGAAAATCGCCTTCATTGGTGCGGTTACCAGAGATACACCTAATATAGTTACCTCTGAAAGTGTGGCCGGCTTAAAGTTTAGTAGCGAAAGCAAAGCAATTAATGCCCAGGTACAAAAACTGCAAGAAATGGATATTCACGCTATAGTTGCAGTGATTCATGAAGGTGGCACTGGATCTGCAGCATATGAAAGCCAAACCCAAAATAAACCTGCGCATCTTTCACGTTTTTTTGTAAATTTAGTCAATCAATTAGATGCTGATGTTGATGTGGTCATTTCAGCGCATTCTCATAATTTTACTAATACCTTATTAAAAAATGCTGGCGGTCATGAGGTTTTAGTGACTCAAGCTTTCTCTTCAGGCAAAGCCTTTGCAGACATCGATATTGCAATCGACCCAAACTCACACGATATTGTAAAAAAAACCGCGCGCATTGTAACTACTTGGGGTGATGCTGGGCCTGGTCTTACTCCAGATGTAAAAATGGCTGAATTTGTTAAAATTGCTGAAGCTAAAGTCGCCCCAATTGCCAATAAAATTATTGCTACCACAAACAAAAAAATATCTCGCAAAGCCAATCAAGCAGGTGAATCGATACTTGGCGACATGATAGCAGAAGCTCATCGTCAAGCCATGCAAGCTAATTTTGGCATCACCAACGTAGGCGGTTTACGGTCTGATATTCCAAACGCTTGTAATACAAAACCTTGCAATATCACCTGGAATGATTGCTTCACTGCACAACCGTTCTCAAATACGGTAACCACTATGACTCTTACCGGCCAACAAATATATGACTTACTCGAACAACAATGGCTTAATCAGAGTTCTCCAAGATTGCTGCAGATAGCAGGCTTTAGCTATTCTTGGAGTCAGCAGGCCGCAAAAGGAAAAAAGGTTGTGCCAAATTCTATCAAGGCCTTGGATGGTACACCAATAAACAAATCTGCAACTTATTCAGTTGCAGTAAATAGTTTTCTTGGTGCAGGAAGTGACGCTTTTACGGTATTCAAAAAAGGAAAAATCATTAAAATAGGTATATTAGATCTTGATGCTTTAATTAAATTTTTAGCCAACCAGCCTCAACCCATTAAACCTAAAAATGCAAAAAGAATAATTAAAATTCCTTAAATATTTATTTTTATAGCTTTTTTTATTTTTTTGACTAAAATATTAATAAAAAAGAAATGATCTTTAAAATATGCTAAGAATTTAATCTATTAACATCACTTTTCAGATTTATGATATTTCATTTTTATCGTAAATTTATCAGTTACACTAAAATAAGTTATAAAAATAACATTAAGTGCCTTTGGTGCAAAATAGCGGCGTCGCAGAGCCAAAAGAACACGGTGCCTAGATGCTGCAATCTGAATTAGAGCGTGAGTATCGCTTTCTTGAAGAACGAGTAAATCGAGTACTACGTGCCACCCGCCGCATAAATAAACTTCTTGTTTATGACCATAATCCTAAAGATTTATTACTTAACCTTTGCAACATATTAGTTGAAACAGGTGCATATCATGCAGCCTGGATAATAGTTAGCAACGACAATAGCCAACCACTACAATGGGCGCAATCAGGTTGGAATGAAACTTTCACCCCTATACACCAGTTTTTATCTTCTGGGAAATGGCCCCTTTGTTACGACTGCACTACAAATTCAAATAGCGAGTTTTCCTTTAATTCTAATATTGCCTGCCATGACTGTCCGCTGTCACAAAAAAATACAGGACATCAAGCAGTAATTGTTAGGTTAATGTATAGAGAAAAATTTTTAGGCTTACTATCTGTTTCTATACCTGAAAATAATCCTTTTTCTGATCGTGAAGCTACATTATACAATGAAGTTACTGATGACATAGTTTCTATTCTTTGGAGTATTAAATTAGAAAATAAACAAAAAGAGGCTGAAACTAGACTGCGGATTTTTGCCGAAGCACTTGCGGCATCATCTGATGGAATAGGTGTGGCTACACCTGAGGGAAAGCATTGGTATCAGAATCAAGCGTTAACTGACCTATTAGGTGATATCGGAGAATCTCCGCCACAAACGGTATATCTCGAACCGCAAGTTGGGCATGAAGTTTTTGCAGCTATAATGGCCGGAAATACCTGGACTGGTGAAGTACGCATGAAAGGCCGTACCATTGATGTGGTTAATGTTTGGTTACGTGCTTATCCATTAAAAGACGAACATGGCAAAATTATTGCATTAGTTGGTGTACATTCTGACATAACCGAACGCAAACTTTTGCAAGCACGCGTGGCGCAAACAGACCGCTTGGCAACTATGGGTATGTTAGCCGCAGGTGTCGCACATGAAATAAATAACCCTTTAACCTATGTAATATTTAATCTTGAAACTATTAATCGAGATATACATAAACTAATCGCATGCTGCAAAAAATATATGCCCCATATTCACTCGCAATTTTCACTAGATGACTCGAATTTAAATCAAGATTTGAGTATTGACTTAGAAAGCTTTCATTCACGCCTTAAAGATGCCCTAACTGGTTCTCATCGTATCGCTGATATTGTTAAAAGTCTTCGCATCTTTTCGCGAGCTAAAAAATATAACCTTAATCCAATATCTATATCTGATATTTTAGATACTGCCGCGAATATGACCACTAATGAAATGAAATACCGATGCAAATTAATTAAGTCGTATCAAGAAGTTCCTCAGTTAATTGCTGATGAAGGCAAACTATCTCAAGTATTTATAAATTTATTAATTAATGCAGCGCAGGCGATCGAAGAAGGTAATGCAGCAAACAATGAAATACAAATAAGCACTTGGCATACAAACGAAAAGATTTTTGTTGAAATAAAAGATACTGGAAAAGGCATTAATCTTGAAGAGCAAAAACTACTATTTGTTCCATTCTATACTACAAAACCAATTGGTGAAGGCACAGGTTTAGGGCTAACTATTGCCCAACATATACTTAATGAAATTAATGGAACTATTGAAGTACATAGTACTCCAGGAAAAGGCTCCCAGTTTATTGTAAGTATTCCAATAAACAACGCAACTATTTATATGGAACAAGAACAACAACAAACGATAGTATTACCTAAAATACTTGGACGAATATTGGTAATTGACGACGAAGCTCCTATTCGTGGCATTATTAAGCGATTACTAAAAGACCATATTGTCATTGAAGCTGATTCTGGTTTACAAGGTCAACATATACTAGAAAGCGACCAAAATTTTGATATTATTATCTGCGACCTAATGATGCCTGCGGTATCCGGCGTTGAAATCCATGGCTGGCTTTCTTCACATTACCCAAAGCTTGCAGAAAAAATTGTTTTTATAACGGGTGGTGCTTATTTATCAGAAGCACAAAAATATCTAAGCCAATTATCCAACCTGAGGATTGAAAAACCTTTTGATGCCATAACCTTTAAACTGGTAATCGAAAAGCAGCTAAGTATGTCTCATAATCAAAATTAGCGGCAATAAATACTTGTACATTTTTTGGGATCGCTTTACATCAAACTACATGCTTTATCCAAAATCGCATTTACTCTATGAACGAGCTTGTAAAGTTATCCCTGGCGGCGTAAATTCACCGGTGCGATCTTTTAATGGCGTTGGTGGCAAACCTGTTTTTATGGTACGCGGTGAAGGAGCTTATCTATTCGATGCAGATAATAATCAATATATTGATTATGTTTGTTCATGGGGCCCCTTAATTCTTGGACATGCACCATCTGTTGTAATAGCTGCTATCGACGAAGCCACACAAAATGGTACAAGTTTAGGTTGGGCTACTGAACGTGAAATTGAACTTGCCGAACGTATGGTAAAAATTCTACCTGCTGTTGAAAAAATACGCTTTGTTAACTCTGGCACCGAAGCCACCATGAGCGCTTTACGCGTAGCACGTGGTTATACTAACCGTGAAAAAATAGTTAAATTCTCTGGTTGTTATCATGGTCATGCTGATAGCTTATTATCTGCTTCGGCAGGATCAGGTGTCGCTACTTTAGGTATTCCCGGAAGTGCCGGTGTTACTATTGGTGCAGTAAAAGATACTATCACCCTAGCCTACAACGATCTTGACCAAGTTGAAGATACTTTTCGCCAATATGGTGAAACTATTGCGGCGGTAATTATCGAACCTATTGCTGCAAATATGGGTTTAGTAATTCCCTTGCCAGGGTATCTTCAGGGTTTAAGACAATTATGTGATCACTATGGTATTTTGCTAATTTTTGATGAAGTCATAACTGGTTTTAGATTAGCTAAAGGCGGCGCCCAAGCATACTTTAATATAAAACCAGATCTTTCAACTTTTGGTAAAATAATTGGTGGTGGCCTACCCGTGGGAGCTTATGGCGGTAGAAGTGATATCCTCGATAAAGTGGCGCCTTTGGGACCAGTTTACCAAGCTGGTACTCTATCAGGGAATCCACTGGCTATGGCGGCTGGGATTGCTGTACTCGATGCTATTGAACAAAAAGATTTTTATGAAAACCTGGCTAAAAATACGGCAGAATTAGTTAACGATCTAAATAATGTTTTTCAGGCATCAGGAAATTTTGCCTATGCCTATAATATTGCTTCAATATTTGGCATTTGGTGCAAACCTTACGCAAAAACACCACCTCGCAATTATGAAGAAGTTCGCTCAGCAAATTCAAAATGGTATGCCAATTTATTTTTTGCGCTACTTGAGCAAGGTGTGGCTTTAGCGCCTAGTGCTTTTGAAGTAGCTTTTGTATCTTTTGCTCATCAAACGCAACACTTTAAAAATACTGTTATAGCATTTGCAAATGCAGTAACTGATCTGTCAAACCATGTATAATTGCTAATCCGTGTTGGTGACAAATCGCAGGTATAATTTTCTGAGCACGTGGGCCGCAAGTAGTGAATTTCGTGAGGATCGACGGGAGACATTAAGAGACACCCCCTAAATAAATGCAACTTGTACTGCACAACGTAAGCCAAACAGCCGACTTAAAGTGTACAAAGTCTTAAATGGATATATCGAGATGCTTTTGCGATAAAAAACTCTCGATAAAAAATGTATCACTTAAGGTCAGTACTTTTTTTGGTTGCTTAGCAGTGCGAGTTAATAAAAGGAGATCCTCCGTGGCCTTCGGTCCTGTATCTTATGAATTCACCGCCGATAATGCTCCTCAACAATGGCGAGTGCGTAGGTTTAATTTTCGTGAAAAATTATCTGGCATTTATCATTGCCATATTGATTTAGTTGCCAGTGAGCTTGAGGCTGATATCGATAGTTTACTTGGCAGTTCTGCATCGATCACCTTAGCACGTATTACCGGAGTAGAACGTCACGTTCGCGGAATCATAGCAAAAGTACGCAACGCGGGCGCGCTGCGTGGCCATGTATTGGTGCAAATTGAATTAGTTCCTGCTTTATTTGCATTATCACAAACATCAAATTCACGCATATTTCAAGCTATGAAAGCCCCGGATATTCTTGAACAGGTATTATCGCAAGCATTACAACCTTATCAACGCTCAGTAAAACTTGACTTGCAAAGATCTGACTATGCTGAACGCGAATATTGTGTTCAATATAATGAAAAAGACCTCGATTTCGTACACCGCATTATGCAAGAAGAAGGCATCTATTACTACTTTGATCAAAGTAGCGAACAAGAAGAATTAGTTTTAACCGACAGTAATGATAAATTGTTAGAATGTATTTCGGTAACCGGGTCTTCTATTGATCTCATACCCGCTGATGCCGGAGCCCCAGAAAAAGAAGTTGTGCAATCTTTTTACGCCGGTACACAATTACATTCGACGAGTATTATTCTGCACGAATATGATTGGAAACAACCAGCCCAACCAGCTCATCATGAGGCTAGTGCTCAAGATAATGCTCAGCATGATCGAATTATATATGATAGTGAGCCACATATTTGTGTTAGTGAAAGTGGTAATGATGGCGCTATACGTAAACAAGTACGTCAAGAGGAATTTGCTGCCTTAGGAAAAACCGGCACTGGAAAAGGTATTTTAATTGGATTTTTCGCAGGTAGCTCATTTGAACTGGTAGGACATACTCAAAGTGAACTTGACTGCAAGTATATCTTAGTTGAAGTCGAACACTACGGAACAGTACCTGATAACTGGGATGGCGAGAGCAACAGCGAAACCGAATATTACAACACTTTCACTGTGATTCCGGCTGATGTCCCATTTAGACCTGCCCACGATACGATACGTCCGACAGTAGGAATGCTAACTGCCACTGTCGTTGGCCCTTCTGGTGAAGAAATTCACACAGATAAAGATGGCCGCATCAAAGTGCAGTTCCATTGGGATCAAGATGGGCAAAACGATGAAAATAGCTCGTGCTGGATCCGAGTTGCGCAAATATGGGCTGGTTCAGGTTTCGGTATGCTTTTCATTCCACGTATGGGAATGGAAGTAGTCGTTCAATTTGTTGAAGGTCACCCTGACCGTCCTCTTGTCACTGGTTGTGTCTATAATGGTCGCAATGCTCCACCAATTAAATTACCCGATGACAAAACAAAAAGTGGTTTAGTTACTCGTAGTTCATTAGAAGGTACTGACGGCAACGAACTTATTTTTGAAGATGCTAAAGATAACGAAGAAATTTATCTACAAGCTCAACGCGATTGGAATATCTTAGTTAAAAATAACCAAGACGAAACTGTTCGAGGCGATAGCTCAAGAACTGTCGAAGGTAATGATGATAATACCATCAAGGGCAATCACACTGAAAGAATAAAAGGTAATGACAATTGCCAAGTTGATAAAGATCGTACCATCAAGATTAAAGGTAATTATACTGCAACTATCAATAAAGACTCAAAAATTATTATCGATGGTAAGTCTACAACAAGCGTTGAAAAAGACTATACATTATCAGTTAGCGGTAAAGCGAATGAGACAGTAGATAAAGATTACACGCTAAGTATAAGCGGTGATGCTAAAACCACAGTTGATAAAGAATATAAACTGCAAGTAACCAAAGATGCCAGTTGGAGTGTTGATGGTAAAAGCAAAGTTCAAATTAAAGATGACAGCGAAACCAAACTTGAAAAGAACATGAAACTCGCTGTAACAAAAGAAGCTCAAATATCAGTAGATAAGAATATGCAAGTAAAGGTCAGTAAAGAGATGACCCTTAAAGCAGATAAAACACTTACGCTTAAATGCGGTAGCGCCAGTATAATTCTAAAAAAAGACGGTAAAATAACGATCAAAGGTTCTGATATTAATGTTAAAGGCTCTGGTAAAGTTAAGGTTAAAGGTTCAAAGATCGGAAATAATTAATTTAATGTTTGTTATATTTTAGAACGTCCAAGTAAATGTAGTTGATACTCCGTCGGGGGCAATCGAAACGCTAGTAGTTGGATTATTAAGCCAAAACAGATCTACTGCAAATAATGATGCTGATATAACTGCTGTAGCGCCACCAATAATTGCTAATGTTCTAGCTAAATCATTTTTCCTTTCATAATCTTTTGTTTTTTTAGCAGCTATCGGCTGAGGTGTATTTCTATTATTTGCTTTGTCATAATCTTTCATACCATCTAAATAATAGTAGAGGCTAGTTCCAAACAAACCAAGAGTGACGGCCCCAGCACCAATACCGACGTATGATAAAATATGGCTATTTCCCTCTAGGTTAGTAGTTGGTGTGGTTGTCGCATTAGTCGGAGCGATAACATTGCCAGCGTTAGTAGTTGAAGATGCTGTAGATGACGTTGATGCATTAGATGCGTCTTGGGTAGTTTCAGTTGCCTGAGACGTTGATGAACTCTGTGTTTGGTTAGCATTTGAATCTGATGTTTTTTCTGTTGGTAATGGTATTAATGGTACCAACTCAAGATCATCAGTTGATGCACTAGCAATTGCAGTCTCTGGTTTAAAGAAATCTGGTAATATCGCAGCCAAAGCTTTATCAACACCCTTGAGGCTATTTATCTCAACTGTAGCTTGATTTTCTAAACGACCACTTGAAGCTACTACTTTTAGTTTACATTGATTTCGATTTGCCTTTAGTTGTTTAACGCTAATTAAAACAACGGCATCAACCTTTAAAGTGCCCGCAAGACGCGCTAGGCAAGCTACTTCAGCATTGCAACGCTCGACTGCTGGTGTACCCTTGAGTTTCTCCGCCACCACCACAGCCGGCACTGGCGTCGCTGCTTTACTTTTTATCTCGTGTTCTATTCTTTTTTCTATAGCACGTTTGATTTCTTTTGATACTGCGCCATGTGAGGTTGTAGGAAGTACGGCAATTTGTCGACTTGATGTATTTTTGGCATTTTTATCTAATGCTGAAACTGTCGCAGTGTAATTGAATAACTGAGACAAGTTGTTTGCAGCAAATGCGTAAACACCAAAAAATAATACTGTTGTGGTGGCAACTGCAGTAACGATTGAGGTGTAATTTATGCGTAACATGATGCAGCACTCTATCGATAAAATCCAAGTCCGGGAAGCCTAAAAAAGGCGTTTTTTTAATGAAATGCCTATTGAAGGTTTGGATTATGGTTTATCAGTTGGAAAGTTAAAGGGTTTTCGTGACGATTGAGAATTATCGTCTTTTTGAGTTTTTATAACCGTCATTGCTGTTGCAAGTATCGAAGCGACATCACTAATGTTTGACGGGATAATTAAACTGTTATTGGTCTTAGCTAAATTACCAAACTCACTAATATACTGCTCAGCAACCCTTAGTTGCACTGCTTCTATCCCTCCAGGATCGCCAATCGAGGCTGCCACGGTACGAAGGCCTTCGGCTGTTGCTCGTGCTACGGCCAAAATAGCATTGGCTTTACCCTCGGCTTCGTTAATTTGTTGTTGTTTTTTCGCTTCTGAAGCTTTTATAACTCGTTGCTTTTGACCTTCAGCTTCGTTAATTGCAGCGTCGCGATCACCTTCTGATTGCAATACTACTGCACGTTTCTCACGCTCGGCGCGCATTTGTTTTTCCATTGCGGCTAACACATCTATCGGCGGCGTAATATTTTTAATTTCATAGCGTAATACTTTAATGCCCCAGGACTCAGAGGCTTTATCAAGCTCAAAGACAACTAAACTGTTTATATTAGAGCGTTCTTCAAAAGTTTTATCGAGATCTATTTTACCAATTTCACTACGTAAAGTGGTCTGAGCTAATTGTGTTATCGCAAAAATATAGTCGGCAATTCCATATGACGCTAACTGTGGGTCAAGGACTTTTAAATAAATAATGCCGTCAATTCTAACTTGCACATTATCTTTAGTAATGCAGATCTGCTCAGGAATATCGAGGGCTTGTTCTTTAAGTAGGTGTCGATAGCGAATTACATCTAAAAATGGAAAAAGCAAATGAAAACCGGCACCTAAAGTGCCTAGGTATTTGCCAAGTCGTTCAACTACATAAGCATGCTGTTGTGGTACTACAACAGCAATTCTATACAGAACAAACAATAAAAAAACGGCGATAACGATACCGACAAAAACGCCTTGAGTAGTAGTCATCAATAGCTCCAAAGTTTAAATTTATTCAGTTTTTACCCACACGGTTAACCCATCAATAGATTCAACCTGGCATGTAGTTCCAACTACTATCCTGTCATTTGCTTTGCTGCGTGCGCTCCAGCTTGAACCTCGTAATTCAATACGGCCAATACCATTTACTGGAATATCTTCAATTACTAGAGCGATTTCGCCGGCAAAACTATTAACCGTATTGTTGCTATTATTTAGCAACTTTAATCGTTGTTGTAGGGGTTTGCGCAAAAATAGCAAGGTTATGATAGCAACAGCTGAAAAAATAAGCCATTGAATCCATAATGAATTGATTACGCCGATTCCGGTAATTACTCCCATACATATCGCTGCAATACCAAAGAAAAATGCAACAAAACTGCCTGGTAAAAACAACTCGGCTGCAAGAAATACTACTCCGAGTATTATCCACCACCACCATTGCATAGAAAACCTCGAATGAAAGTTCGCGTGAAATGCTAGCACGTGAAGCTATTAAAATGCCAGTGTAAGTATAATATAAAAAATAAGCTAACGTTTTTATAAATACAGGCAAACCGAGCAATTCTAGATCAGGGGAGGTCCCTAGTACTCGCTAACATAATAAAAATATTAAAAAATCGAACTAGTTGGGAATAATTTTAGCATTAAATTGGTTTGACTCCGTGATGTAAACTAACTATTTGTCGGCTTTAAGCAAATCGTGGTTCATATCGGTGGTGAGCAGCGTGTAAGCTCATACTTAAACCACAGGTTGACTACCGACGCAAATTAATAAACTCGCGTACGGATTAGTTGAATCATTAGTAAATAGACTGACTTGATTATCAATAGCTTGCTAACAACAGTTGTATGATTAAAGTTTAGGAAGAGTTAAAAATGAGTTCAGCAATAAGTGAATTACAACAACAAATAATAAACCATACCGATACTATCAGTAGTTTAAGAGCAGAGATTTCTAAAATAATTGTTGGGCAGCAGTATTTGATTGACCGAATTTTGCTTGGACTTATTGCTGATGGTCATATTCTTATTGAAGGTATCCCAGGTCTAGCTAAAACTACTGCAGTTAAAGCAGTAGCCGAAGCGGTTCAAGCGCGATTTGCACGAGTGCAATTTACTCCAGACTTGCTTCCTGCTGACTTGATCGGCACTGAAATTTATCGACCAACAAGTGGTGAATTTACTGTAAAAAAAGGACCAATTTTCACTAACCTACTTCTTGCTGACGAAATAAATCGTGCGCCAGCAAAAGTGCAAAGTGCATTACTTGAAGCCATGCAAGAGCGGCAAGTTACTATTGGTGAAACAACGCACGCTCTACCAGATCCATTTTTAGTGCTCGCTACACAAAACCCGATTGAACAAGAAGGAACTTACCCTTTACCTGAAGCGCAGGTTGACCGTTTTATGCTGAAATTAGCGGTGCGTTACCCTAATAAAGATGAAGAAAAAGAAATTATGCGGCGTATGTCACATCGTAACAAGCCACAACTCACACCGGTTGTTACCCCTGCAGAAATAAAACTAGTACAAGAAATTGCAGATTCGATATATATTGATGCTCGAGTTGAAGATTATATCGTTGATATTGTATTTGCTTCGCGTGAACCGGCAAAATTCAAACTTGATCATATAGAAAAACTAATTGAATATGGCGCATCTCCTCGTGCAACTATCTGTTTAGCTCAAACAGCTAAAGTATTAGCATTTTTAAGTGGACGCGCGTTTGTTACCCCACAAGAGGTAAAAACTATTGGACCTGATGTGCTTCGTCACCGCATTATCGTTTCTTATGAAGCTGAGGCTCGTGAACTCACTTCTGACAATATTATAAATGAAATATTCAACACTGTAGATGTTCCTTAAGTTTTTTAAAGAACACTATTAAAACCATAATTATTAGACAATGACCGAAGAAGTATTACCATTAAGTCCTGAGTTATTTGCGCAAATTCGAGCAATTCAGATACGTACACAAAGATTAGTAACTGAAACTTGGGCAGGTAATTATGAAAGTGCCTTCCGCGGACAGGGCATAGAATTTGCCGATGTCCGTGCTTATCAACCTGGCGATGAAATTCGAAGTATTGATTGGAAAGTTACTGCGCGTACAGGTTTACCGTTTGTTAAAGAACATAAAGAAGAGCGTGAACTTACGGTAATGTTAACAGTTGACGTAAGCTCGTCTGGTAATTTCGGTAGTGTTGAAAAACATAAACGTGAGATTGCTGCTGAAATATCGGCAGTGCTCGCTTACAGTGCCATTAAAAGCAATGATAAAGTGGGCTTAGTGATATTTAGCGACCATATTGAACACTTTATCCCTCCTAAAAAAGGTCGTGCGCATTTGTGGCGAGTTATTCGCGATATTCTCACTTATCAACCATCGCATAGCGGTACCTCACTAAAAACTGTTATTGATTTTTTAGGCCATGTAATTAAACGGCGTGCTGTTATTTTTTTAGTGTCAGACTTTCTTGATAATGATTTTATGTTACCTTTGCAGCTATTGGCGCAACGTCATGACATTACCGCAATCAACATTAGCGACCCACGAGAGTTAAGTCTACCCAAAATTGGTTTAGTAGAATTTGAAGATCTCGAAAGTGGACAGCGCATAATAGTTGATACAAATGACCAGATTGCCATGAAGCATTTAGCAACCTCTCAACAACAGCGAGTCAAAAATTTAAGTGAGTCTTTGCGCGCCGCCGGTGTTGGTGAAATAAAAATTTCTACTGATATTTCTTATATTACACCGATTATAAACTATTTTCACCAAAGGGAGCATCGTTACCATGCCAAACGCCGCTCTTGATATACGTGACATTAAACCGCTAGTCGCGATTCCTTCTGATCTACCGATAACAATAATTATTATTGCTATTGCAACATTACTATTGGCTGGGGTCATTATTTGGTGGTGGCTCCACAAACGACAAAAGCTACAAAGTTTTAATAAAATTAAAACGGTTGCTCCTATTGAACCCCCTGAGATTATTGCGAGATCGGCTCTTAAAGATTTAGATGAAAAACTAAAAAATTCTATTATTTCTATACAACAATATTTTTATGGTATCTCATTAATATTGCGCACTTATTTTGAAGCTGTTTTTAAATTAAACACAACCGATCTTACTACTTATGAGATATCTATTAAGATAGAAAATAGCGCTATAGCAAAAGAGCATCGTCAAGATTTTTTATCTATACTTTCTATGGCTGATGCAGTTAAATTCGCCAAAGCCCCGGCTACCGATAAAGAATGCTCCAATATCTTAAGACTCGCACAAGCCTTTATTACCATGACTTCCACGACAATTTCGCCTACAACTGATTTATCTCAAAGCGCTGAAAAATAATCTATTTGAATGGTGTGATTAATGGTTTTCTCGCACATTTGGTTATTTTGGATACTTGTTCCGCTTTGGGTTATTTTAAGCACCATTTGGCTGCTGTTTCGTCTTTTTGAATCTCGCGGGAAACTGCAGCGTTCTGCGGCACTGGCTTATTCGAATATCGCTAAATTTAATTATATTAAATCTACTTGGAGATATAAACTTAGCTTTTACATTAAGACACTTCGCCTCCTAACTCTTTTGGTTTTAATGCTAGCAATGGCACGGCCGCAAAGCGTGCTAGGTATTCGACCCGCTAGCACGTTAGGTATTGATATCATTTTAACAGTCGATACTTCTGGCAGCATGAAGGCTCTTGATCTCGATAGTGATCGCCCGATTTATAATCGGCGCACTCGCTTACAAGTGGTTAAAGACGTGGTTGCACAATTTATTAAAAAGCGCAACCAAGATCAAATTGGCTTAGTGGTCTTTGGCGTCGAAGCATTTTTGCAATGCCCGTTAACTCTTGATCATCATATATTGACTGTACTTTTAGACCGTATGCAAAATGGTATGGCTGGTGAAGCTACTGCCATTGGCTCAGGCATTGGCGCTGCAGTAAATCGTCTAAAAAAGTCAAAGGCAAAAAGCCGCGTAATGGTTTTACTAACCGACGGTATAAATAATGCCGGTCCACTTTCACCTATGCTTGCCGCTGAAATTGCGAAAACTTTCGATGTTAAAATCTATACCATAGGTGTTGGCACACGTGGTGAGGCGCCATTCATTGTGGAACAGCCATTTTTTGGTAAATCTATAGTATATGATGAGGTTAGTATTGACGAAGATGCTTTACGTGAAGTCGCCAATATTACCGGAGGCGAATATTTCCGTGCAGAAAACACTAAAAGTCTTGAAAATATTTATAAGCAAATCGATAAATTAGAAAAAAGCCAATCTGATACACCTGCAATTATTGATTATGATGAGCACGCTCCTGTATTTATCGGGATAGCTTTAGCGATGCTTATATTTGAGATACTCATATTGGGTACATGGCTTAGGAGATTGCCATGACAAATAAAAGCAATAAAAAAACAAATCTTAGAATTTTTTTAAAAATTGGCAATTTCATATTAATGGCTTGTTACAGCAGTGGTTGTAACTTACGCATTGGTGCACCAAATTATTTATGGTTGGCGTGGCTAATACCATTACTTGCAATATTTTTCTTCTATAGTATTGAAAAACGACAAAAGCTTGCCCGACGATTGATATCTACTCAATTGTTAGCTCGTACAACAATCGGCTTTAGCCATAGCCGTCTATGGTTAAAAGCATCGCTTTTGCTTTTTGCTACTGCTGCATTGGTAGTTGCTATGACATTACCTAAGTATGGCTTTACTTGGCAAGAAGTTAAGTGTCGTGGAGTTGATTTAGTAATCGCCTTAGATGTTTCTTTAAGCATGCAAGCAACTGATGATAACGCTAGTGGTAATACTTCTCGACTTGTACGCGCTAAAAGAAAAATTCACGATCTTGTGCAAATGCTTGATGGTGATCGAATTTCTTTAGTTGCCTTTGCCGGATCTGCTTTTGTTGCCTGCCCTTTAACTGTAGATTACGGTACCTTTTTAACATTTGTTGATGAAATGGAGCCAGAAGTTATCACTGCCAAAGGTACTAGTTTGGGTGATGCTATTCGCACCTCTCTTACAGCCTTTTCTGCTGGTGCTGGTGAGTCACAAGCAATTATATTCTTTAGCGACGGCGAACAAAACAGTGGTGATGCAAATCAAGCTGCGACAGAAGCACAAAAACAAGGCATACGAATTTATACTATTGGAATAGGGAGTAATGAAGGCGCACCAATTCCAACTACTGATGGTCATTTTAAACGCGATAAAAATGGTGACTTAGTGTTGTCAAAAATTGATGAAAGTGGTCTAAAAGAAATTGCTCTCCACACCGGCGGTACCTATATCCACGCTGTTACTAGCAATAGCGATCTTGAAACTGTTTACCGCAAAGGGATTAAGGGTTCTTTAGCAAGTCGAGATATTAATGGTCGTCGTCGTCAAAATTGGCATGAGCGATATCAATGGCTTACTGGTTTAGCTTTGCTATTGCTTAGTGCAGAGTTGCTTATAGCTGAGAAGAGGAAAAATAAAAATGCCTAGAATAATTCTTGTTATTACTTTGTTAATTACTACCGTGCCTTTTTGGGAAATGGCAACTGCCGCATCAAATTCATCGACCTCATCATCTACTTCTAATAAAATTTTTACTGACCCATTTAAAGCCTATGATGCTGGTGATTACGAGCAAGCCCTGCAACTGTTTCTTGATGCCGAGGTGAAACATCCAAATGATTCTCGTATCGCCTATGATATTGGCAATGCTAATTATCGTCGTGGTGATTTTAAAGCAGCAACAAAGGCCTACCAACGCGCCTTAGCTAGTAAAGATGCTAAATTGCGCACTAAGGCAAATTACAATCTTGGCAATGCTTATTTACGCGCACAACAATTTAAAGAGGCAATAAAAGCTTATGAAGATACGCTTAAACTTGCACCTAAAGATAAAGACACACAACATAATCTTGAAATTGCTCGCCGCTTATTAGAAATGCAGCAACAGCAGCAGCAGCAACAACAACAACAACAACAACAACAGTCTGACCCAAAAAACAACGAGCAACAATCTAAATTAGAAAATCAAGAAGAAAAAAACCAGCAACAAAGCCAACAATCATCGTCAGACTCAGTAAATAATTCTGCCAAGCAAGAGCAACAATCGGCTGCTACGGCAAACAATGAACAAAAAAAATTAGAACAAAACGAGAAGCCAAACACAAATTCTGCAGCAGCATCTGCAGCAAATGACAAAAAACAAGATAAGCTGCAAAAAAATCCTGCAACTTCCATGGATAGCAAAAAAGAAAATAATAATAAAAAACTTAGTCCTCAAGCAGCCGAACAACTATTACAGCAAATCGGTAATACCGGCCCGCGAATTCCACGTAATCAGCGTGGTGGCAAATCAACAACGCCGGCTAAGGACTGGTGAACATGCTCGGATACAAGATCATTATACTCATTTTATTAGTAACACTGATACATTCTACTACTGCGGCAGCTGCATCTATTAACGCACAACTTGATCGCTCTGAGTATACTATTGAAGATGAAATTTTATTAACCGTAACTATCGAAGGTAGTTCTACTAGTAAACCGCAAATTCCAAAACTTGATGCATTCTCTGTATCTGCTAGCGGACAGAGTTCTCAATATCAAATCATCAATGGTAGAACTTCATCTAGTGTAATCTACAATTATACTCTTATCCCTAAACGTAAAGGTACTTTTACTATTGCTAATATTAGCGCAACGATTGATGGTAAAAAATATCAAGCACCTGCAATAAAGGTCTTGATCACCAATACTTCTAAAGACTCACAACAAAATGGTCAGCCAGCATTTATTACCACCACAATTTCTAATCCAAAACCCTATGTTGGTGAACAGATTGTTTATACATTTCGTTTCTATCGTCGTGTTCCAATATATGACGCTAAATTACAGCTACCTGACTTTGAACAACTTTCGCCAGAATCACTCGGAGATGGCATTGAACGTCAAGAGCAATACCAGGGTCATATGTATAAAGTTACTGAAATAAAAAAAGCTCTTTTCGCACCCCAGGCTGGTGATTACACAATTGCAGCGGCTGCTTTAAATATTGAAATACCAGATAATCGCAACCGACGAAGAACTGGCCCTTTTGATGACTTTGATAGTACTTTTTCTTTTGGCGGCGGTTTATTAAATCGCACTCGTACTCGTGCAAAAACACTGCGCAGCGCCCCAATTTATTTGCACGCACGAGTATTACCAAAACCACCACCGAATTTTTCAGGTTTAGTCGGTAGCTTTTCTATTCAAACAGAGCTTAGCAAATCAGAGTTAAAAGTTGGTGACTCCACTACATTTAAAATTAGTGTTGTTGGCAAAGGCAATGTGCGTCACATGTCTGAACCAAAAATACCTGAACTTGAAAATTTTAAAGTCTATGATGATAAGCCTGACACTAAAATACAAATTGAAAATGATAATGTTACTGGTCAAACTAATTTTCGTAAAGCCTTAGTACCAATAAAAGCAGGTGATTATACTATTCCTTCAGTTAGTGTTTCATATTTTAATAGTAGTGAGAATAAATACATAACAATTTCAAGCCAACCGCTAGTAGTTAAAGTTTTACCAGGCACCACCAATGAAACCCTGCATGTTGTAGGGGAAGCAATGCCTTTTTCTGTATCAAAACAAGCTATCGAAATAATCGCTGATGATATTTTGCCTATTCACTCTCGCTCGGCACTTTGGACAAAACCTGAACGTAAATTTTGCTATCGTTTGGCAGTAGTTGCAGCAATAATACCACCGCTATTTTTCATTACCATTATGTTACTTGGACTTCATAAAGAAAAACTTCAGCGTGACCCCAGTTTGCAACGTCGTCGCTTAGCTAAACGTAATGCTCGTGCAATTCTTAAAACTGTACGTATCTTAAATAACACCAATGACACTAAATCAATTAACGCAATGCTTGAGCGGGCAATTAAAACTTATATTTGTGATAAACTCAATATTTCTGGTGGCGCTCTGACTGCTGATGAAATTAAAACCCGAATGCTTGAAAAAAACATCTCTATCGAAACAATTAATCACACTTACAATCAAATAATCGCGTTTGAAACCTCTACCTACAGCAATCAACAACTTGACCCTTCAGATTATACTGAACGGATAAACTCATGTGAAAAACTATTAACCAAGCTAGAGCAAAACATATAAGGCAATCGATATGAGTATTTTAAAATATTTTTCTATTTTTATGATTTTAATGTTTAGCAATACTATTGCGAATGCTAATGGGCTTGAATCGGATCATGATTTACTTTGGGCTGAGGCAAACACCGCTTATCGTAATGGGCAATATGATGTAGCGGCAAACAAATATCATGCTTTGCTTAGACAAAGCAGCGACGACGGGCAAGTATACTATAATCTTGGCAATAGTGAAATGCGCCTAGGCCATTTAGCACAAGCTATTGCAGCATATAGAGCTGCTAAAGTACGTCTACCTCGTGATGAAGATGTTGCGGCAAATCTAAGGCTTGCACGGGCACGCGTAAAAGATGCAGTACAGCCCCCAATTCCATCAACAACACGTAAAACGCTTTTCTTTTGGCATTACAGCTTATCAATCAATGAACTTATTACTACGATCATAATTGCAAATGCCTTTTTTTGGTTTACCTTATTAGCTCTATTTCTTCGACGGCGACGATTGATAACTTGGTATACTATTACTCTAGCTATCATTCTACTAACACTTGTAACATCTTATATAATACGTTCATCTTCACCAACTACTATTGCCGTAGTGCAATTAGCAAAACTCGATGTCTATTCAGGCCCTAATACTAATACAGTATTACGCTTTCGTCTTCATGAAGGAACTGAAGCGATAGTTACAGGTGCTGAAGAAAAATGGGTGTGCCTTGAATTAAGTGATGGCAAACAAGGATGGGTGCCAAGTGAAAGTGTAATTAAAGTAGTTTTATAGCTACCAATAATGATGCACTAGCGCTCGGATTTTTCTTTTATAAATTTCGTGAATAGATTGCATCACTGCGTCACTTAACGAGGGCATGTCGGCAGCAGCAACATTTTCTTCAGCCTGGGTTGCTCGTTTTGCCCCTGGTATTGCACAAGTTACTGCATCATTCATTAAGATCCAACGCAGAGCCATCTGCGCCATGGTTACCCCTGATGGCACTAGCTGACGCAACTCATCTACTGCTTCAAGCCCCGTTGCAAAATCAACGCCAGAAAAAGTCTCGCCTCGATCAAAAGCCGCACCTTGACGATTAAAAGCGCGATGGTCATCAGCAGCAAAAGTGCTCTGTTTAGTCATTTTGCCACCAAGCAACCCCGATGATAAAGGCAGGCGCGTTAAAATGCCGACCTTGCGACGTTTAGCTTCTTTAAAAAATAGTTCAGCAGGTCGCTGTCTAAATATATTATATATAATTTGTACAGTTTGCACATTTGGGTATTCAATAGCCTTCAGCGCTTCTTCAACTTTTTCAACGCTCACCCCATAATATTTAATTTTTCCAGCTTGCACTAAATCATCAAGCACCCCAAAAACCTCGGGACGATAATAAACCTCTGTAGGTGGACAATGTAGTTGCAACAAATCAAGCGCTTCTGTATTAAGGTTTTTTAAACTACGCTCGACAAACGCGGTGAGATTTTCACGATTGTAACCATCAGCCACATGGGGATTAAGTCGCCGCCCGGCTTTAGTAGCAACATGAATCTCTTCTGAACGCTCGCGACGCAATTTTGCAACTAAACGCTCACTGCGACCGTCGCCATATACATCAGCGGTATCAATAAAATTAACCCCTTTATCTATTGCTTTATGCAGCGCCGCCAAAGAATCGTTGTCACTTACCTCACCCCAAGTACCACCAATTGCCCAAGCGCCGAAGCTAATTGCAGATACTTGCCACCCTGTACGTCCGAGTTCACGATAAAACATGTATATTCTCCATTAGCAGTTTTCACCGTTATTGCGCGGATATTTTCAAAATTGGAATTTAAGTTAGCTCTTACTGCAATATAGTGCAAGCATAGGTATGGGTATCTCCAAGATTCGCTGTTGCTTTCTTGTTATTTTGCAAAAACTAGGGAGAAAAACTAGAGGGGTGCCCCTAATCTACCCTTAAAGGGCTTATAATTTATTTTGCGTTTCGCAATAATCAACCTGGTAACGATCTACTATACAGGTGGCAATTTCTTGTTTACTCCATCCTAACTTTTTATGCAGACGTAGGCGTAGCATTAAACCACGTTCAGTAAGACCGTTGGTCGTTTTAATATAACCTTCTTGATCAAAAATAAAATTACCTAGTGAATATGCGATTAAGCCATTTTTATATTCCGCAACAGGTTGCACAACATGTGGATGATGCCCTATTACAAAATTAACGCCATTATGCACTAGCCAATGTGCCAACTGTTGTTGTGCAGTATTTGGTATATTTGCATACTCATCGCCCCAATGAATCGTTGCCACTACAAAATCATTTACTGCAGCTATTTTTTGCAGAGATTTAGCAAATGATGGTTGCATTATTTTAATAATATTTTGTTTTGTAGTTGGTAAAAGCATTCCACTAATTATCGCAACTTTTAAGCCATTACGATTTATTTGTATAGGCAGTCCATCAAAACCTTGTACTGGGCTGCCTATAGTTAAAATGCCTACGCTATTAAGTAATTTTTGTGAATAATCAACCGCAAACGGCGAACAATGATTATTGGCCAAATTTAACACATCAAACCCTAAGTATAACAAAGCAATTAACTGTCGGTTAGGTGCAAAAAAAGTTAACGGCTCTATTGTTTGTGTTTCATCACCACTAAAACAAGCCTCCAAATTACCAATTGCTAAGTCGGCCTGGTGCAATGAAGACAATACTCGCTCAAATGCCTTTTTATAACCGTATCGATCAAGGCGTCTGCCAACCTCTCGCCCCAGCATTATATCACCAACAAAGCAAAGTAAATAACCAGCTAATAATAATTACCCGTGTTGTCACTACATACCAGCATAGTATAACGAGACTTCTTTAGCTTTATCTTCGCTAATAAAATTATTTACCCAAGCAGGACGCTGCGGTCTTTTACGCAATTGTTCACGCCATATTTGGTCATTGAGACGCTCCCCTAATATCATTTCATAATAAGACATAACCCCACCGCGACCAATGCGTGGCTTACCCTCGATTGAAAAAATTACGTAAATAGGATGTACATAACCAGTAGCAACATGCAAATAGCTGCCCGGTCCAGTGAATATATCAGCTATAAGCTGCGCATTATTCTCGTTAAGCAACATATCTTCTGGATTATTTTTACCAACAAGAATTGTTTCTTTCCAAAAATGTTCTAAATCACCACCAATAAACTCTATAAGTTGATACTCTTCTTTTGATAACATTTGACCATTTAATTCTTTATGAGAAATTTCTGCTAAAGAGGCGACAAGCTTTTCTAGTCGCACCATTGGTTTGTTAGTGTTCAATGGCATCAGTTGCCTTTTTGCAAGCCCAGCGCGTATTGATTTTAAAAGTTGGTACACTCGTTGATATAACTCGAATTCTGGGATCACATAACCACGCGTATCAATTTCAATTTCGGTATCTTCATAATCTGGCCCTCCCATTTCTGCCACCCCTTGTTTTGCATAAAGTACAGTGTCGTGTTTTAACTCTGTATAACTAGCAAGGTAAGTATTAAGACGTAAAAATGGATACGCTTTGCCCCGCATAAAATTAGGGTAGCTATTTGGCACTGGCGTTAATAATGAATTTAAAGAATATAACCAATCAGAGTAGACTTCTTTAACTCGTCGATCGTTAATTTCTTTTGGCATCCTTTTTTTAAGCATCTGTTGCTGACTTAGATAAATTTGCTGTCTGTAATAAGGCATTACCAACTGATAAAAAAATTAAATTATCACCAGCAGCAATTGCAAAAGGTGTATTGGCAGTAGCAAGATATTGTTCTTTTGTTTGGGTGATTAATACTGTCAAAATTTCTTGCAACTTAAGAATAAATACTTCTTGCTCTGCCGTCGCCAATAAATAATCGAAAAACAAATGAAGATTATGCAAAACCACATCAGGGGTCACCACACTTGGTATCGCTTTAATAAACTTACGATATATAACCTCAGCTTCTCCTTGGGCTTCGCTTTCTTCTAGCTGAATCGGACGATAGCGATTATTCTCATATAGTTGAAAAAATTCAAAAAAGCCCTGATTACCATCAACAGCAAATTCTTTCTCTAATAACGCCGTCTTCACCTTAGAAGTTTGAAACAATTTTTCAAAATATTTTAGCTCAACAATTTTTTCGTTATTCGCAGGATTCGTATTGGCACTCTCATCGCCTATGAGCCCTTTAGTATTTTCTTCTTGGGCTTGCACATTAGCTGCAGTATCATTTGCAATGGCATTGTTTCTTTTTTGCTCTGTGTTTCTAGCTTGAGATTGTTGTTCACTTTTTTGGCAACTGGACAGCAAAAAAATGCTTGCACACATTGTCATCAATATGCGCTTGAACGATAAAGTCATAATCAAATCCCTTTCACTCTCATATTTTGATAATGTCATCAAATTGTCACCTCTTTGTCACGTCCAGCTTGAACACTTTTGGCAACAAGACCACTTTGTTGATGACTTAAGTCAACCAATTTGGCCATCAGGTGATGCGCAAATATTACCGTTTTGGTGTGGCGCGTTTGACCATAATATTGCTAGCCGTCAGCGTTGGGATACTGTGTTATATTGGCTTGATGAACAAGGTCTCAATACCCCGCTACCTTGCTGCTATGGAGTTTTGGGACAATACAATCGTCGTATGCATTTGCTTAATTGGCTAAACCCATGGCAGCAAAATACTGTGTGGACATGCTTGGGTTTACATTTTCTTGAAGTGTTGCGTGATTTCTCTCACCCACGTTTTATTATTGAACTTGAACGCTATCGCCTTCTGGTAGAGCAATTAGGTTGCTTTCCAGAAGTTTTGAACCCTAAAAATTCACAGCTTTATGAAGGAGCTTTGATATTATCTGAAGATTCAATGCTTTGGGCTGCGAATCTTTGGAGCATGCTTAATAAAAGCCAAGTATAATCAAAGTTAACGTAGATTTAAGACGATCAATAACAGATATTATCTGCATGCACTAAAAGGAAAAATATATGCCAGAAAAGAACACTAAATTTCGTGATATGCTTAAAGACGATTTGAATGATTTTGTGAATTCCCAAAAAAATCGCTTTGCTCATAACGACAGTCTGATTATTGATCTGCATTGCCATGATTATAATAGCAATGTACCTGATGAATTATTGGGACGGATACTGCACTGGCCTGAGACTTGGGTAACGACTGACGAAGTCCGTCAAGTTTTAACTAAAAACGATGCTACAGCTATTACTATCACTAATCACAATAACGCTCGTTCATGCTTTGATTTACTTGAACGAGGCATAGATGTCTTAGTTGGCGCAGAATTTACTTGCACGGTGCCGGATTTTGAAGTTCACGTGCATGTACTAACCTATGGTTTCTCGCCAACTCAAGAAGAACGTTTAAACAAATTAAGGTCAAATATATATAAGTTTTTAGATTATACCTGTGAGCAAAATATAGTTACAACATTAGCTCATCCCCTATATTTTTATAGCACTAAAAAGGTTCCCACCTTACCGTTGCTTGAGAAGCTAACTTTATTATTTGATAATTTTGAGGTACTTAACGGCCAACGCGATACTTGGCAAAATCTATTGGTTATAGCTTGGTTACAAAGCCTCAGCGAGTTGCGAATTGCTCAAATGTCAAAACGCGCTGGTATTGCTGCCAACACATATTCTAAATACCCGATTCATAAAATCATGACTGGGGGATCTGATGATCATATGGCGCTATTTGTTGGAACCACCGCCAATAAAGTTTACATCCCTGAACTTGAAAAACGCCTTAAAAAAGAGCCGCGCTCAGCGTTAGTATTAGAAGCTCTACGCCAAGGTAATGTCGCTCCATTTGGTTCATACACTGCCGAAGAAAAATTAGCGGCCTCTTTTCTTGATTACTTTTGTCAGATTGTTAAAAATGCTCAAGACCCGGGACTTGTTCGTATGCTTTTGCATCAAGGCTCAGCAAAACAAAAAATATGGGCTTTTCTTATCGCCAACGCTATCTTTGAGTTACGCCAACATCGCTATACCTCACGTTTTATCGATGCCGCGCACGAAGCTTTGCATGGCACTGGTCCTGGTTTTTTACAAAAGTATGCATTCGCCAAAGACTATCGACCATTAGTTAAAGAACTTGATCTACTTGCCACAACTTATAATGAAAATCCTCAGGCGATGGATGAGCAAATTCGTAATTCAGTCCCAGCAATATTTCATGAACTAATTAACATAATTGCTGGACGAATTAAAACTAAAGTCGAACATTACGAAAAACAGAAACACGATAATTCTAAGGTGGCGCTGCAAGAATTCATTGAGCGCTTGGAATTACCAGCAAACTTGCGTTCATTATTAGGAGATGCGTCAAATAGTAGTCATCATGGAATCAATGATATTGACTTGCGTGCAATTACCCAAGGTTTACCATTCCCAGCGCTTGCCGCAGCGGTTATTGGCGGTAGCACCTATACTAGCACTAAAGTCCTTTTTGCTAATCGACCACTATTAGACGAATTTTCAAGTACCATTGGTCGTTATCGTCATCCCCGACGTGTACTTTGGCTTACTGATACTTTTGCTGATCAAAATGGTGTCGCTAGTTCGTTACGTCTATTGCATGCCGAAACAGTTAGTCGAAAGTTGCCGATTGACTTTGTAGTTTGCCATAATTCATTAACCGCAGATAAACATCTGCACGTATTAAACTCAGTAGTTGAATTACCTTTGCCATATTATGAACAACAACCGCTGCGACTTTTTGACATTATGGAGTTGCAGAAAATTTTTTTAAATGGTGGTTACGACCGCGTGGTTTGTTCTACTGAAGGTATAATGGGGCTTGCGGCATTATTTCTTAAGCACGCCTTTTCAGTACCAACGTTTTTTTATGTACATACTGACTGGATGACTTTTGCAAAAACTACCTTAAAATTAGATATCCATAATACTGATCGGGTACGGCGAATGTTTCGTGCTTTTTACCGCAACTTTGACGGACTGTTATTATTAAATTCTGATCAACTTAATTGGTTTGCCTCAGATAGCATGGGCATAGAACTTGCGCGTCTACGTCAGACGGCTCATTGGGCAAATCCTTGCTTTAATAACAAGCGTACGGTTTTACGCTCGCAAATAATACCCGAACTCAATGAACATGATCGGGTTATTCTTTTTGTTGGCAGAGTGAGTGATGAGAAAGGCGTAAGCGAATTACCTGCACTCATAAAAAGTTTACGCGCACAAGAACCGAACACCCGTTTGGTTATTGTTGGCAGCGGCCCGGCTGAAACTAAATTAAAAACCGCTATAAAAGAGGCATTATTTTTATCGTGGGTCGATGCTGATAAACTTGCAGATATCTACAAAATAGCTGATGTTCTGGTATTGCCTTCACGCTTTGATACTTTTGGCTGTGTGGTGGTTGAAGCGTTGGCTTCTGGATTACCTGTAGTTGCTTATAAAACCATGGGTCCCAAAGATATTATTAAAGATGGAGTATGTGGCTATACTGTTGAGCATCAGGAAGAATTTGCACCAGCAGTTTTACGTATTTTAAAA